>NZ_QEHL01000020.1:148582-148743 GCF_003116525.1 Pseudarthrobacter sp. AG30
CGCCAGCAGGTCCGCAGCCACCGTAACCAGCGCACTGCGGTCCTTGGCAGCGGCGATCACATCAGACTGGTCCCACACCCGGCCGGAGACCCCGGGCTGCTGCAGCACGACGCCGTTGATGGCACCCTCCGGCAGGCCCGTGGACAGGTCCGCGACCTCCA
>NZ_QEHL01000021.1:0-4552 GCF_003116525.1 Pseudarthrobacter sp. AG30
GCGGTCATAGCGTGGGGGAAACGCCCGGTCCCATTCCGAACCCGGAAGCTAAGACCCACAGCGCCGATGGTACTGCACCCGGGAGGGTGTGGGAGAGTAGGACACCGCCGGACACACATTGGTCGAGGCCCCAACCAACACGGTTGGGGCCTCCCACATTTAAAAACACCACCTAGACTTACCGTCTATGACTCCCCGAAGCACGGGCCCCAAGGGCAAGCGGGCCACCATCCTCGATGTTGCCGCTGCCTCCGGCGTCTCCCGGCAAACCGTAACCCGTGCCATGAACGACATGGCCGGGATCAGCCCCGAGACCCGTGAACGCGTCCAAAGGATCGCTTCGGAGCTGGGCTACAGCCCCAGCCGCTTCGCCAAGGGGTTGGTCCAGGGAGCGAAGGTATCGATTGGCCTCGCTATCCCGGACCTGACCAACCCATACTTCCCCGCGTTTGCGTCCAGCGTGGTGGAGGCAGCCACCGGGCGCGGCTGGAACGTCGTGGTTGATGACTACGGGCACGGAACCGGCAGTGCCGCCGACGCCGCTGCCAGGCTCGCACCCCAGGTGGACGCCCTTATTGGCTACCTCGCGCCACACGCGGACGAGGCGCAGGCGCTAATGGGCCGCCGGCCCGTCGTCGCCCTGGACTCACCGGACGCGGGAACCGCCGGCCGCATCTCGTTCGACTACCACCACGCCGCGAGGCTGGCACTTGCGCACCTTGCCGGCAGGGGTTGCACGAACGTCGCCTTCTTGGACTCGAACCAGGGAGCGCCTGCCGGCAGTCGGAGCGCGGCAGCAGCAGCCGTCGCCGAGGAAGCGGGAATGCAGCTCACCCGCTTCCAGGCCGAGCCCTCCGCGGCCGCCGCCAAGGCGGCCGTGGCCCTCCTGGCTGGCCGAGCAGAACCCGTTGACGGGATCCTTGCCTTCAACGACCTCATGGCCGCCGGTGCGCTTAAAGCCTTGCAGGCCTCCGGCAACGCCGTGCCGGGCGACTGCGCAGTCATCGGAATGGACGGGATACCGCTCGGAGAACTGCTCACCCCTGAGCTGACCACCCTCGCACTGGACCTGCGAGCCGTCGGACGTGCCGCCGTCGGCCTCCTCGAAGGACTCCTCTCGGGCTCGCTCGCGGAAGGCGGGACCGAGGCCCATCTGATCCTTCGGCACGAGCTGGTCCTTCGCCAGTCCGCCTAGGCCCCTACTCAAAGGCGCGCGCAGCGGATAGGCTTTAACCGCATTCGCGTGAACGTTCACGCAGCCCCGTCAACCACACCTGCAGCAAGGAAGACCATGGCACTCCACACCCCCGCCGCCACTGATGGCGGCCAGGACCCCCGCGGCGCCACACACTCCACCCCCAACCTGGAGCTTGGCCAGGAAGAGGTCCGGGAGTTGGCCTCGCTGGCGCCGGGACGCGGAAGCCTGCCCGCGCGCTCCTACCTGGCAACTGACGCGCCCAGGCTGTCCCTCAACGGTGACTGGCAGTTCAGGCTGAGCCCTGGAATCCGGACTGCGCCCCACGACGGGTGGCAGCACGGCACGCACCTGGCCGGTTTCGTCCCGCTGCCTGTCCCTTCCAGCTGGAGCATGCACGGCCACGGATCCCCGGCCTACACCAATGTCCAGTTCCCCTTCGCCGTGGAACCGCCGTTCGTCCAGGAAGCCAACCCCATCGGTGACCACCTGGTGACCTTCCAGGCGGGCCCGGAGTTCTTCCCGCACGCGCTGTTGCGGTTCGACGGCATCGACAACGCCGGGACGGTATGGCTGAACGGTGTTGAACTCGGAACCACCCGCGGCAGCAGGCTGGCCCACGAATTCGACGTGTCCGGCATCCTGGTGGAAGGCGCCAACACCCTGGCGGTGCGGGTGGCCCAGTTCTCCGCCGCGAGCTATGTGGAGGACCAGGACATGTGGTGGCTTCCGGGGATCTTCCGGGACGTGACCCTCCAAGCGCGGCCCGCTGACGGCCTCGACGATCTGTTCGTCCACGCGGACTACGACCACGCGACGGGTAACGGCACGCTGAGGGTCGAGGTGACCCGGGCAGGCAAGGCGATTGACGCCGTCGTCCGCATCCCTGAACTCGGTCTGGAACTCCCCGCCGGGGCCCAACATACTGTCCCGGGCGTGGAGCCGTGGTCGGCGGAGCAGCCGCGCCTGTATGACGCCACCGTCAGCACCCCCGGTGAGACAGCATCCGTGCAGGTGGGATTCCGAAGCATCACCATCGAAGACGCCCAGTTCAAAGTCAACGGCCGGCGCATCCTGCTTCGCGGCGTAAACCGCCATGAACACCATCCCAGGCTGGGCCGCGTGGTGCCGCGGGATGTGGTGGAGGCGGAACTGCGGTTGATGAAGCAACACAACATCAACGCGATCCGCACCTCGCATTACCCGCCGCATCCGGAATTCCTCGCCCTGGCAGACCAGCTCGGGTTCTATGTGGTCCTCGAATGCGACCTCGAGACGCATGGATTCGTGGGGGCCGGATGGGCGCAGAACCCCAGCGACGATCCGCAGTGGGAGGAAGCCCTGGTGGACCGGATGGAGCGGACCGTGGAACGCGACAAGAACCATCCGTCAGTCATCATGTGGTCGCTCGGCAACGAGGCTGGCACGGGCCGGAACCTTGCCGCCATGTCGCGCTGGGCCAAGGACCGCGACCCGTCGCGCCCCATCCACTACGAAGGCGACTGGTCTTCGCCCGACGTTGACGTCTACTCCCGGATGTATGCCAGCCAGGCCGAGACGGCGCTGATCGGCCAAGGAATCGAACCGCCCCTCGAGAACGCCGAACTGGACGCCAGGCGCCGCGCCATGCCGTTCGTGCTCTGCGAATACGTCCATGCCATGGGCAACGGGCCCGGTGGCATGAGCGAATACCAGGAACTGTTCGACAAATTCCCACGGCTGATGGGCGGCTTCGTGTGGGAGTGGCTGGAGCATGGCATCACCGTGACGGACGCGGATGGCAGCGAACACTTCGCCTACGGCGGGGATTTTGGCGAAGAGATCCACGATGGAAACTTCGTCACTGACGGCTTGGTTGACGCCAACCGGAAGCCCCGCCCCGGGCTGCTGGACTTCAAGAAGGTCATCGAGCCGCTGCGCATAGAGGTCGGGCAGGATTGGGCCCGCTTCACCGTGCGGAACGGCCAGGACTTTGCGGACACGTCCGCCTTCAGCTTCCGGTACACAGTTGTGGCCGACGGCGACACCCAGGTGGAGGGGTCCGTGGCCGTTGCGCCGATAGCGCCCCAGTCCGAGGCCGTCGTCGAGCTGCCGACGGAGATTGCCCGGTATGCTGCCGCGCCGGCATCCAGCCAGTCTGCCGTGCTGACGGTGAGCGCGGTGCTTGCTTCCGATACGGCCTGGGCAGGGGCCGGCCACGAGGTCGCCTGGGGCCAGGCGGCCCGTTTTGGGACCCAGGATCCCCGGCTGATCGCCGTGGACGGTGTCGAGGTCATGGACGACGAGCTGAAACTTGGCAACGCCCGGTTCAGCCGGGCCACCGGCATGCCCACGTCCATCGGCGGCCTTCCTGTCGACAAACTGGGGCTGGTCCTGTGGTGGGCACCCACTGACAACGACCTGGGCCGGGAATGGGGGAGCACCGACGAGCGGCCGCTTGCCACCCAGTGGAAGGACGCAGGTCTGGACCGCCTCCACACACGCCTGTTGGGCATTACGGCAGAACCCGCGGCAGGGGGCGGGGAACAACTCCGTGTCAGCACCCGCGTTGGCATTGCGGACAAGCAGTACGGAGTACTGGTTGATTACCTGTGGACCAGCAACTCCGGAGCATTGGCACTGCGCACCCGCGTTAAGCCGGCAGGGGACTGGGTCAACGCCGGCTTCGACATCGAATGGGCGCGAATCGGGCTGGAACTGGTCCTGGCGGCCGAGACAACCACGGTGAACTGGTTCGGGCAGGGACCGCACCAGAGTTACCCCGACACCGGCCAGGGAGCGCGGGTGGGGTGGTTCGAGTTGCCGCTCGCCGGCTGGGATGTTGATTATGTCCGGCCGCAGGAGTCCGGGGCGCGCGGCTCCGTACGGCAGGCGGTTCTTGAAACCGGCGGCAAGCAGCTGCAACTCTCCGGAGAGCCCTTTGCCCTGACCGTCAGGCCCTACGGCATGGACGTCCTCGCAGCAGCGACGCATCGTCCCGACCTCGTTCCGGATGGACGCAGCTATGTTTACATTGATCACGCCCGGCGGGGTGTTGGCACGGCGGCCTGTGGTCCCGGCGTCCTGGAGCCCTACCGGCTGAAGCCCCGCGAAGCTGAGTTTGAGGTCCTCCTCCAAGTCCACGGCTGAGGCCACTCCGGGAATGTGAGCCACCCGACATCGGCTCCAAACCCTCGAAGGCACTGAGAGGGCACGGTCATTATTGCCGGAAACCGCGGAAATTCGCGGTTTCCGGCAGTGTGCGGAGCCCCCTGTTCCTGGATTTGCGGTGGGGTTGGTGGGCGTGTATTGTTTTCTGAGTCGCCGCCGCTGATGCGGAAAGATAGCGGCGAAAACCCCCTTCTGAACGGCCTGGAA
>NZ_QEHL01000076.1:0-310 GCF_003116525.1 Pseudarthrobacter sp. AG30
TGCGCTGGCGGCTGTTCTGGCAGCTGGCGATTCCCGGCGCGGTCGGCGGCGTCATCGGCGCCCTCTTCCTCGCCAACGTGCCGGGCGAGACGATCCGCCCCTTCGTCAACGCCTATCTGCTGATCCTCGGCACCATGGTGCTGCTGCGCGCGTTCGGCAAGCGGCTGAGCCGCCACCAGGTGCAGCACAGCGGCGTGCTGGGCTTCTTCGCCGGCCTGCTCGATGCGATCGGCGGCGGCGGCTGGGGACCGCTGGCCACCAGTACCCTGATCGCCCGCGGCGGCAGCGTGCGCAGCACGATCGGTTCGGT
>NZ_QEHL01000077.1:0-265 GCF_003116525.1 Pseudarthrobacter sp. AG30
TCTCGATCACGCAGCTCAGTTTTTCCAGAATAGCCCGCCCCTCAGCGGTCAGCGTCAGCAGGCGAATGCGTTTGTCATATGGCGATGTGGAACGCACCAGATAGCCCTGCTTTTCCAGTAATGAGAGGGTGCGCATTAGCGGCGGCAGTTCAATGCCCTGCACCTCCGCCAGTTCGCTGACCGAGACGTTGTCTCCCAGCTGATGCAGTTGCATCAGCACCGTCCAGCTGGACTGGGTGAGTCCGGTATCGGTGATAGCGGAGTC
>NZ_QEHL01000078.1:0-270 GCF_003116525.1 Pseudarthrobacter sp. AG30
GCCCAGCACCGCCAGGTACTTGCCCAGCACGATGCGCCAGGCCGGCACGCCCGCGGCGAACAACAGCGGGAGGGTACCGTTGCGACGCTCGCCGGCGAGCGTTGACATGGTGAGCAGCGGCACCACCAGGAACGCCAGCTGGGCCAGCTGGGCCAGCAGCGGCACGCCGACGAGGTCGGTGAAGCCGGGGCCGTCCGGCAGTGCGGCACGCTGGATCTGCCCGGCCAGGAAGCCGCCCAGCAGCAGGGTGAAGTTCCACGCCAGCCAGGC
>NZ_QEHL01000022.1:0-6120 GCF_003116525.1 Pseudarthrobacter sp. AG30
GGCGGGTGGTGCCGGAGTCTTGGATGCCGTCGGCGATGTGGGCGAGTTCGGCGGGGATGTCGCGGCCTTTTTTGCGCATGGCGGTGGCCCAGAGGCGGCCGGCGCGGTAGGAGGAGCGGACCAGGGGGCCGGACATGACGCCGAGGAAGCCGATGTCCTGGGCTTCGTGCTGGAGGTCCACGAATTCCTGGGGTTTGACCCAGCGGTCCACGGGGAGGTGGCGTTCGGAGGGGCGGAGGTATTGGGTGATGGTGATCAGGTCGCAGCCGGCTTCGTGGAGGTCGCGGAGGGCTTCGGAGATTTCCTCGCGGGTTTCGCCCATGCCCAGGATGAGGTTGGATTTGGTGACCATGCCCAGGTTGCGGCCCTGGGTGATGACGTCCAGGGAGCGGTCGTAGCGGAACGCGGGGCGGATGCGTTTGAAGATCCGGGGCACGGTTTCGACGTTGTGGGCGAAGACTTCGGGGGCTGAGTCGCAGATCGCTTTGATGTGGTCGGGGTTGCCGGAGAAGTCGGGGATGAGCAGTTCCACGCCGGTGCCGGGGTTCAGTTCGTGGATCTTGCGGACGGTTTCGGCGTAGAGCCAGACGCCTTCGTCTTCGAGGTCGTCGCGGGCCACACCGGTGACGGTGGCGTAGCGCAGTTGCATGGACTGGACGGAGCGGGCCACCTTGGTGGGTTCGAACATGTCCACGGGGGAGGGTTTGCCGGTGTCGATCTGGCAGAAGTCGCAGCGGCGGGTGCATTCGGACCCGCCGATCAGGAAGGTCGCTTCCTTGTCTTCCCAGCATTCGAAGATGTTCGGGCAGCCGGCCTCTTCACAGACGGTGTGCAGGCCTTCCTTTTTGACCAGGTTCTTCAGCCCGACGAACTCCGGGCCCATCTGGACCTTGGCCTTGATCCATTCCGGCTTCCGCTCCACCGGAACGGCAGCATTGCGCTGCTCGATCCGCAGCATCTTCCGGCCTTCAGGTGCCAATGTCATGGTAGTTTCCTTTGTTTGCTCGAAAGGCGCTCCGACAGGCTCAACGACTGTACGTTGAGCCTGTCGGAACCAGGGTCAGGACAGGGGCGCGATGCCTGGGTAAAGCGGGTGGGCTTTGGCGAGGTCCTCGACGCGGTGACGGAGCCCGGAAAGGTCCGCGCCGGCGTCGGCCGTCAATGCCTCGGCGATGATGTCCGCAACCTCCCGGAAGGCGTCCTCGCCGAAGCCGCGGGTGGCCAGTGCCGGGGTGCCGATGCGCAGGCCTGAGGTGACCATGGGCGGGCGCGGGTCGAAGGGCACGGCATTGCGGTTGACGGTGATGTCGATCGCGGCGAGCCGGTCCTCGGCCTGCTGTCCGTCAAGTTCGCAGTTGCGCAGGTCGACAAGGACCAGGTGCACGTCGGTGCCGCCGGAGACCACACTGATGCCCTTTGCCACGACGTCCGGCTGGACCAGGCGTTCTGCCAGCAGGCGCGCGCCGGCGAGCACACGTTCCTGGCGTTCGCGGAACTCTTCGGTGGCGGCGATCTTGAAGGCCACCGCCTTGCCGGCGATGACGTGTTCCAGCGGGCCGCCCTGCTGTCCCGGGAACACTGCCGAGTTGATCTTCTTGGCGATGTCGGCGTCGTTGCTCAGGATGATCCCGCCGCGCGGACCGGCGAGGGTCTTGTGCGTGGTGGAGGTGGTGACGTGCGCGTGCGGCACCGGGCTCGGGTGAAGGCCTGCTGCGACCAGCCCGGCGAAGTGCGCCATGTCCACCATCAGGTACGCGCCCACGGAATCGGCGATCCGGCGGAACTCGGCGAAATCCAGCTGGCGGGCGTAGGCGGACCAGCCGGCCACGATGAGCTGCGGCTTGTGCTCCCGGGCCAGGCGTTCCACCTCGGCCATGTCGATGGTGTGGGTGTCCTCCCGGACCTGGTACGGCACCACGTTGTAGAGCTTGCCGGAGAAGTTGATGCGCATGCCGTGCGTGAGGTGGCCGCCGTGCGCCAGGTTCAGGCCCATGATGGTGTCGCCGGGCTTGATCAGGGCGTGCATCACGGAGGCGTTGGCTTGGGCTCCGGAGTGCGGCTGGACGTTGGCGTATTCCGCGCCGAACAGGGCCTTCACCCGGTCGATCGCCAGTTGCTCGATCACGTCGACGTGTTCGCAGCCGCCGTAGTAGCGCTTGCCCGGGTAGCCCTCGGCGTACTTGTTGGTCAGGACTGAGCCTTGGGCCTGCATGACGGCGGCGGCCGTGTGGTTCTCGGAGGCGATCATTTCCAGGCCGTCGCGCTGGCGGCCAAGCTCGTCGTCGATCCTGGCGGCAACCTCAGGGTCCAGGACGGACAGGTCGGCGTTCAGGCTGGGGGAGGCCACCTGCTCGAAGGCGCCCACTTCTGCCGGGGCGCTCACAGCTCGCCGCCGTTTGCTGCGGCGTATTCCTCGGCGGACATGAGCGGGCCTTCCTCGGTGACGGACACCTTGAAGAGCCAGCCTGCACCGTAGGGATCGCTGTTGATCAGGGCGGGGTCCGAGACCACGCCGTCGTTGATCTCGGTGACCTCGCCGGTGACCGGGGCGTAGAGGTCGGAGACGGACTTGGTGGATTCCACCTCGCCGCAGGTTTCGCCGGCCGTGACGATGGAGCCGACCTCAGGCAGATCCACGTAGACGATGTCGCCCAGGGCGTCGGCAGCCACGGCGGAAATCCCGATCCCCGCAGGCCCGGATCCGTCCACAGCAACCCATTCGTGCTCGGCGGAGTATTTCAGTTCAGCTACAACTTTGCTCATTGTCTATTTTTCCTTCTTTATCAAAAACAAGTCGTGGTCGGGCGAAAAGGGGTTACTTCTGGCGCCTATAGAAGGGGAGGGGGACCACTTCGAAGCGCTCGGGCTTTCCGCGGAGGTCGATGTCAAGGACGGTGCCGACTTCAGCAAATTCGACCTCGACGTAGGCCATGGCGATGGGGTATCCGAGGGTGGGGGAGGGCTGGCCGGAGGTTACTTCGCCCACCAGGGTGCCGTCCTTAAGGACGGGGTAGTGGGCGCGGCCGGCGCGGCGTCCGGCACCCTTGAGGCCCACCAGCTTCTGCCCGATGGTTGATCCGACTCCGGCGGCCTTGATGGCTGCCAGGGCGTCCTTGCCCACGAAGTCGCCTTCCTTGGCCAGCGACACCACGGGGCCCAGGCCTGCCGCGTAAGCGTTGACGTAGCGGGAGAGTTCATTGCCGTAGAGCGGCATCCCGGCTTCGAGGCGGAGCGAGTCGCGGGCGGCGAGGCCGGCGGGCACCAGGCCGGAGCCTTCGCCGGCCTGGAGCAGTGCCTCCCACAGCGCGGGGGCGTCCAGGTTGGGAACGTAGATTTCGAACCCGTCCTCGCCGGTGTAACCGGTCCGGGCCACGAGCAGGTCCTGGACCGTACCGTTCATGGCGATGCCCACCTCGGCGGCGGCGTAGTACTTGAGCCCGGTGAGCAGTGCGTGCTGTTCGGCCGGGACCAGCGCCAGGAGGATCGCTTCGGAATTCGGTCCCTGGACGGCGATCAGCGAGGTGTTGGCGGAGGCGTCCTCCACAGTGACGTCGAAGGCGGCGGAGCGTGCCAGGAGTTCCTTGGCCACCACTGCGGCGTTGCCCGCGTTGGGCACCACCAGGTACCTGTCAACGCCCTCTTCGGGGGATGGCCGGCGGTAGGTGATGAGGTCGTCGATGATGCCGCCGTCTTCGTTGCAGATCAGCGAGTACTTTGCCTTGCCGATGGCGACCGCGGAGATCTTGCCCACCAGGGCGTAGTCCAGGAACGCGGCGGCGTCGGGGCCGGTGACCCAGACTTCTCCCATGTGGGAGAGGTCGAACAGCCCGGCGGCCTTGCGGACGGCGTGGTGTTCCGCGAGTTCAGACTCGTACTTGAGCGGCATCTGCCAGCCGCCGAAGTCCGTGAACGAGGCGCCTGCCTTCTTGTGCTGCTCGAAAAGAGCGGTGTAGTTCTCGGTCATGGGAATCAGTCTTCCGATCCGGTGATTGAGCTTGTCGAAGTCTCGAACGCTTCGAGGGGCGGGCAGGAGCAGATGAGGTTGCGGTCGCCGGCGGCGCCGTCGATCCGGCCGACGGGTGGGAAGTACTTGTCCTGCTTGTGGTGGGCCGGGAACGCTGCCTGCTCCCGCGGGTAGGCGCGGTCCCAGTCAGAGGAGACGACGGCGGCGGCCGTGTGGGGTGCGTGCCGCAGCGGTGAGTCGGTGACGGCGAAGTCGCCGTTGGCCACCTGGTCGATTTCCTGGCGGATGGTGATCATGGCCTCGATGAAGCGGTCGATCTCGGCCAGGTCCTCGGACTCGGTGGGTTCCACCATGAGCGTGCCCGCGACGGGGAAGGACAGGGTGGGGGCGTGGAAACCGAAGTCGATCAGCCGCTTGGCCACGTCCTCGGCCGTGACTCCGGTCTTCGCCGTGAGTTCGCGCAGGTCCAGGATGCACTCGTGCGCCACCAGCCCGCCCTCGCCGGTGTAGAGGACCGGGAAGTACTCGTTCAGGCGGGACGCGACATAGTTCGCGGCCAGCAGCGCGGACTTGGTGGCCTCGGTCAGGCCCTGCCCGCCCATCAGCTTCACGTACGCCCACGAAATCGGCAGCACGCCGGCCGAACCGAACCGGGACGCCGAGATCGCCACACCGTGCCCGGGCTCGTGCGCGGCCTTGTTCGCGTCCCCCGGCATGAACGGTGCCAGGTGCGCCTTCGCGGCAACGGGCCCGACGCCGGGTCCCCCGCCGCCGTGCGGGATGCAGAAGGTCTTATGCAGGTTCAGGTGGGACACGTCCCCGCCGAACCGGCCCGGCTGGGCCAGCCCCACCAGGGCGTTCAGGTTGGCCCCGTCGATGTAGACCTGGCCCCCCGCGGCGTGGACGGCGTCGCAGACTTCGCGGACATCCCCATCGAACACGCCGTGGGTGGAGGGGTAGGTGATCATGATGGCCGACAGGACGTCCCGGTTCGCCTCGATCTTGGCCGTCAGGTCCTCGTGGTCGATCGTCCCGTCAGCGGCGGTGGCAACCACCACCACCTTCATCCCGGCCAGCACGGCGGAGGCGGCGTTGGTGCCGTGCGCCGAGGCCGGGATCAGGCACACGGTACGCTGCTGCTCGCCCCGGGAATGGTGGTAGCCGCGGATCGCGAGCAACCCCGCGAGCTCGCCCTGGGAGCCGGCGTTGGGCTGGATGGACACCTGGTCATACCCGGTGATCTCGGCCAGGTCCGCTTCCAGGCCGCCGATGAGTTCGCGCCAGCCCTCGGTCTGGGAGTCCGGGGCGAACGGGTGGATCGAGGCGAACTCCGGCCAGGAAATGGCCTCCATCTCAGCCGTCGCGTTCAACTTCATCGTGCACGAACCCAACGGAATCATCGTCCGGTCCAGCGCCAGGTCACGGTCCGAGAGCTTCCGGATGTAACGCAGCAACTGGGTTTCAGACCGGTGCGTATTGAACACCGGATGCTGCAGGTAGGCCGAGGTGCGCAAAATAGTGTCGGGCAGTTCGAATCCCTGGGCGTCACCCACCGGACCGGCGCCAAAGGCGACGGCGACGGCGGAAAGTGTTGCCGCCGTCGTCGTCTCATCAACGGAGACGCCCACCGTGTCCGGATCGATGAAGCGCAGGTTGATGCCGCGGGCTTCAGCGGCGGTGATCACCTTGGCGGCCTTGCCCGGAACGCGGACGGTGAGGGTGTCGAAGAAGGAGTCCGTGACCAGTTTGCGGCCCAGTGACGTGAGTGCTGTTGCCAGGACCCTGGCCTTGTTGTGGACGGTCTCTGCGATCGCCTTCAGGCCGTCGGGGCCGTGGTAAACGGCGTAGAAGGAGGACACGATGGCCAGCAGCGCCTGGGCGGTGCAGATGTTGGACGTGGCCTTCTCGCGGCGGATGTGCTGCTCGCGGGTCTGCAAAGCCAGGCGGTAAGCGGGAACGCCGGCATCGTCCTTGGACACCCCAACCAGGCGGCCGGGCAGGGAACGTTCCAGGCCCTTGCGGACAGCCATGTAGGCGGCGTGCGGCCCCCCAAAGAACAACGGCACACCAAAACGCTGGGCCGAGCCAACGGCAATGTCCGCGCCCTGCTCGCCCGGAGGGGTAATCAGGGTCAGCGCCAGCAGGTCCGCAGCCAC
>NZ_QEHL01000022.1:6195-76464 GCF_003116525.1 Pseudarthrobacter sp. AG30
TGGACAGGTCCGCGACCTCCACCTCGAAGCCCAGCGCCTCCGCCCGGCCCCTGACAATAGCGATGGTCTGCGGAAGAACGTCGATGTCCAGGACCGTCTTGCCGTCCTTCGCTGCCGCGGACTTGTTGGCGCGGCGCATCAGGAGCACGGCCTCGGCCACGGCGGTGGCTTCATCCAGCAGCGAGGCGTTGGCGATGGGCAGTCCCACCAGGTCCTGCACCATGGTCTGGAAGTTCAGCAGTGCCTCGAGCCGGCCCTGCGAGATTTCCGGCTGGTACGGGGTGTAGGCGGTGTACCAGGCCGGGGATTCCAGGATGTTGCGGCGGATCACCGGCGGCGTCACGGTGTCGTAGTAGCCCTGGCCGATCATCTGGACTGCCGTCTTGTTCTTGGCGGCAAGCTTCCGCAGTTCCGTGAGGACTTCAACCTCGCTGAGGGCGTCCTGCAGGCGAAGGGCAGATTCCTGACGGATGACCTTGGGGACGGCGGTGTCAACCAGTGAGTCGACAGTGTCGTAGCCAACGGCTTTGAGCATGGTATCGACGTCGGCCTGGCGGCGCGCACCGATATGGCGGTCGACGAAAGTGGTGGAGGCTGGGCTAACCGGCACGAAGGAACTCCATTTACTCAGGCGGCGCAGGGTACGCCACAGCGATTCGGGTTCCTCCCCGCTCTGTATTGGACCTGAGAGTTTCCGCGGTGCCTGCCTGGCAGGACCCGCTTGCACCGTCGGTGAGCACACCGGCTCCGAATCCCCGATTGGGGGTCATGGGAACCGCCTGCTGCTTTCCAGAGGCGCCTCGCCGCGGCGGTACGGGGGCCTGCGAGATTCCTGGGGAGGATTTGCTCCTACGGCGCCTGCCTGTACACCGGCAGAACTCTCCCGCCGCAGATCAAAGGCTATTCACTTGTAAACCAGCCATGTGCTGGATCATGCGGGCCGGTGACAGCCCTCACAACATTCCATTGTCCTATGCCGCAACCCTTCCCGGCAAATGGCGGAGGCTACCTGCGAAGCCGCTCAAGGGCCGCCAGGAGTTCCTCCACGTCAGCCGCCGCTCCCCCTTGCGGCGCCGGGCCCACGGACAACATGGCGTTGAAATACAGCCCGTCCCCCATATACAAGACCGCTTTGGCCAGCCCCGGCCCCACGTCGGCCGCGATCTCGTCCAGCCACCGCTGCTGGATGGCCGCGAAACGGCGCCGCGTTTCCTGGTGCGCCACTTCCGCCAGCCTGGTGGCGGCGACGATGGCCCGGTCCAGCGGAGTGTCCGCCCAGACGGAGGAGCGGATGAAGTAGGCCGCCGCCCCCTCGGCGGCCGCGGCCATGGCGTCGGCGTCCTCTTTGGCCAGCCCGTCCAGGCGGTCCAGCAGCACTTCGATGAGCGCTTCCTTGTTGGGGAAGTGGTACAGCAGTCCCCCCTTGGACACGCCTGCCTTTTTGGCCACCGCGTCGAGCGTGGCCGCCCGCTCCCCCACGTCGATCAAGAGGGTTTCGAAGGCGTCAAGGACCGCATCACGGGCTACAGGCTTTCGGGGCATGCTTCCCATCATGCCCTCCGCCGGCGTCGAAAAGGGAAACGGCAAGGTTTTAAACTGTACCGTCTGGACGGTATAGTTATTTTATGACGACTTCCCCTTCGACCTCGGCGCCTGCACGCAGCGGCGGAGCGGCCGGGCGGTCCCCGCGGCGCGACTGGCTCGCACTGGGGCTGCTGATGTTCCCGGTACTGCTCGTCGCCGTGGACAATACCGCCCTGACATTCGCCCTGCCCGCCATCACCCGCGCCCTGGAACCCTCCGGCGTGCACGTGTTGTGGATTATTGACGCTTATCCACTGGTATTGGCCGGTCTCCTGGTATCGATGGGAAGCCTTGGCGACAGGATTGGGCGGCGCCGGTTGCTCATTATCGGCAGCACGGGCTTCGCCGGATTGTCCGCCGCAACGGCTTTTGCGCCCTCCGCGGAGTGGCTGATCGCCGGACGGGCCGCACTGGGGTTCTTCGGGGCGATGCTGATGCCCTCCACCTTGTCGCTGATCCGCAACATCTTCCCGGAGCCCAACCGCCGGCGGATGGCCGTCGCCATCTGGGCTGCCGGATTCTCCGGCGGCGCAGCCTTGGGGCCGATCTTCGGCGGCTGGCTGGTGGAGCATTTCTGGTGGGGCGCCGTGTTCCTGGTGGCGGTGCCCCTGATGGTTCCCCTGCTGGCACTGGGCCGAACTTTGATCCCGGAATCCAAGGACCCGTCGCCGGGAAGAGTGGACGTCCCGAGCATCCTGTTGTCCATGCTGGTGATGGTCCCCATGGTCTACGGCATCAAGGATGTTGCCATCGAAGGTCCGGGCCTGGCGGGCCTTGGCAGCATGGCGTTCGGCCTGGCGATGGGCGTGGTGTTCGTGCGGCGCCAGCACCGCCTGGAACACCCCCTGCTGGATATGTCGCTGTTCCGGAACCGGGTGTTCAGCATTGCCATCAGCGCCAACATCCTGGCCCTGTTTTCCTTCAACGGCTTCATCCTGTTCCTTGCCCAGCACCTCCAGCTCCTTGAGGGCCTGAGCCCGTCAGCGGCGGGCGTGGCGATGATTCCGGCGCTGGCAGCCACGGTGGTGGCCGGCTTGGTGGTGGTGCCGCTGGTTCGCAAGGTCCGCCCTGGCTACGTGGTGGCGGCGGGGCTGGCGTTCAGCGCCACGGGATACACCCTGGTGGCGTTTGGAAACCACGACGGCGGACCAGCGCTGCTGCTGGCAGCGCTCCTGGTCCTGGCGCTGGGCGTGGGCACGGCAGAAACCATTTCGAATGACCTCATCCTGGGCTCCGCGCCGCCGGAAAAGTCAGGGGCCGCCGCGGCGATCTCCGAAACCGGCTACGAGGTGGGCTCACTGCTGGGGACGGCCGTCCTTGGCTCCATCCTGACGGCCTCCTACCAGCACAATCTGCGCCTCCCGGCCGGATTGGATGGCATGCTCCCGGGCGCCTCGCTGCACAACGCCGGGGAAACGCTGGCCGGCGCCATGGAAGCGGCCGCCGTCCTGCCCGGCCCGCTGGCGGACGCGGTCCGGGACGCTGCGGCGGCGGCGTTCGATTCCGGCGTGCACATCACGGCGGCAATTGGGCTGGTACTGATGGCGACAGCGGCAGTCCTCGCCGCCGTCGTGCTGCGGAAGGTACCCAAGGCCACCTGACCGCACGGGGACCGCAAAGGGCGCCCGGTGCCGGATGAGTTCCGATACCGGGCGCCCTCGTGCGGGACGCTCGGCCTACTTGGAGTCGGCAGTGGTCACCTTGGCGGTTGGCTTCATGTTTTCAGCCTGCACCATCCAGGCAAACTGCTCGAGCCGGGCGATGAACTCGTGCAAAAGGTCCGCGGAGGTGGGATCTTCCTCATCCACCTCGTCGTGGACCTTGCGCATGGTGCCCACGGCGGCTTCCATGGCGGCAACGATCCGCTCAATGGCGTCCGCAGTGCTGATCAGCCCGTCAGGGAACTGGGCCAGGCTGGTGGTTTCGGCAACGGTGGAGCTGCGGCCGTCCGGGAGGGCGTGCAGGGCGCGCATCCGCTCGGCAGTATCGTCGGCGAACTGGCGGGCAGCGTCAACAATCTCATCGAGCTGGAGGTGCAGGTCGCGGAAGTTGGTGCCCACGATGTTCCAGTGCGCCTGCTTGCCCTGGATGTGGAGTTCGATCAGGTCGGCCAGGACTGCCTGCAGGTTGTTGGTCAGTGTCGGTGAAGCTTTCATGCATCCTCCTCAAGTGGTCCAATATGGCTGACGCTACCAGCCGTGGGCTGCCCCGCGGCCGGCAATCCGGAAATTTCTCAGTGAGCTTACTAATTGTGGAAATCAGTCATAAACGAATGTGGTTCATATTGCGTCTTGCATCACAGGGCCGGCAGCCCCATACTAAATGAACGCCATTCATATAGTGACCTCCGTCTCACAGCCTTTCAGAAAGTGGTGCCATGACAGAGACAATCCGCACCAGTACCTCCAAATCCGGCCCCCACGCCCACGCACCGTCCACGGGCGGCGTCAGCGCCAAGGGACTCAAGGGCGGGCAGCTCGGCCTGCTGGCCGTCGTCGTCCTGGGCATCTCAACCATTGCCCCCGCCTACACGCTTACCAGCGCGCTTGGACCCACCGTCAACGAAGCCGGGCTCCAACTGCCAGTCATCTTCCTGATCGGTTTCATCCCCATGATCCTGGTCTCGCTCGCCTACCGGGAACTCAACGCCGATTCCCCGGACAGCGGCACCACCTTTACCTGGGTCACCAAAGCGTTCGGCCCCTGGATCGGCTGGATGGGTGGCTGGGGCCTGCTGGCCGCCAACATCATCGTGCTGTCCAACCTGGCCGGCGTCGCCGTCGACTTCTTCTATCTCTTCCTGTCCCAGGTCACAGGCTCCGCCGAGCTGGCAGACCTGGCGGACAACAAGGCGCTCAACGTCGTCACGTGCTTCGTGTTCGTGGCACTGGCCGTCTGGGTCAGCTACCGCGGCATGCACACCACCAAAATGGTGCAGTACAGCCTGGTGGGATTCCAGCTGCTGGTGCTGGGCCTCTTCGTCGCCATGGCATTCGCCAACTGGTCCACCTCGGAGACCGCCATCCCGTTCAGCTGGGACTGGTTCGACGTCACCAAAATCGAGACCTTCGGCCAGGTTGCCGCCGGCATCTCCCTGTCGATCTTCGTGTACTGGGGCTGGGACGTCTGCCTCACGGTCAATGAGGAAACCGCCAACGGCAAAAAGACCGCCGGCGTGGCAGGCACCCTCACCGCGGTCATCGTCCTGGCCATCTACCTCCTGGTCAGCATCGCCACCATGATGTTCGCCGGCGTGGGAGATACCGGCAACGGCTTGAACAACGCCGAGAACCACGAGAACATCTTCACGGCGCTGGCCTCCCCCATCATGGGCCCGTTCGCCATCCTGATGTCCCTGGCGGTGCTCTCCAGCTCGGCCGCTTCCCTGCAGTCCACGTTCATGTCACCGTCCCGCAGCCTGCTGGCGATGGCCCACTACGGCGCCCTGCCGGAACCCTTCAGCCGGATCAGCCGGAAGTTCGCAACGCCGGGCTTCGCCACCATTGCTGCCGGCGTCGTCTCCGCCGGGTTCTACGCGGTGATGCATGTGGTCAGCGACAACGTCCTGAACGACACCATCCTGGCGCTGGGCCTGATGATCTGCTTCTACTACGGCCTCACCGCACTGGCCTGCACCTGGTATTTCCGGCACAGCCTGTTCAACAGCGTGCGCCACTTCGTGTTCAGGCTGGTCTGCCCGGTGGTGGGCGGCGTGGGGTTGTTCGTGGTCTTCGTCCAGACCGCCGTGGACAGCCTGGCGCCCGAGTTCGGCAGCGGTTCCGAGGTCTTCGGCGTGGGCCTGGTGTTCATCCTGGGCGTAGGCATCCTGGCCCTGGGCGCCGTCGTCATGCTGGTCATGTCCCGCACGCACCCGGGCTTCTTCCGCGGCGAAACGCTCAAGAAGGATACGCCCGCCCTGGTAGTCCCGGAATAGGGCGAAGCGTTCACGAAAAGGTGCCGTGCCCCCAACCGGGCACGGCACCTTTTCCGTTGTCACGGAGGGGTATTTTGGTAACGACGGCGGCCGGAGACACAGCAGCGCCGGCCGCCCCGGAGGGGCAACCGGCGCCGGGAAGAACGGGTGGGGCTCAGCCTTCGCAGTCGCGGCAGTACTTCAGGCCGTCCTTTTCGCGGGCCACCTGTGACCGGTGGCGGACCAGGAAGCAGGACGAGCAGGTGAACTCGTCGGACTGCTCGGGAACCACAATGACGGTGAGTTCCTCGTTGGACAGATCGGCGCCGGGGAGGTCGATGCCTTCAGCGGTGTCATTCTCGTCGACATCGATGACTGCGGTCTGCGCGTTGCCGCTCCGGGACGCCTGGAGGGCCTCCAGGGAGTCAGCGGGAGACTCCTCTTCCTGCTTGCGTGGAGCATCGTAATCGGTAGCCATTAGCATGTTCACTTTCGTTGCTGCACAGCGCCATTTCAGGCACCTCAGTGAAGCAGTTTAGGGCATCATCCGGGCCCCGGCGCAATAGTGTGGCCAAGCAGACATTCAGTTGCCGCCGGACACCCTTCCCAGGTGTTCGGAGCGGGCATGGTCGGCGCCGACGGAGACTCCACTCAAGGCGGGAAGCCACCCCCACCGGGTGGCATCGGCCATGGCGCCGGCGGCCTCGGACTCTGATTCGCAGGTAAAGGTAGCAATGGCCCAGTCGCGGAGCCGGGTGAGCAAGGTAGCCGTCATGCCTGAAACCTACGCAGCAATTGTTGTGGCCACGTTTCGCGGCGGTCTCCCCCGGATTAATTCCAGCCTTCCTGCTGCTTCAGCAGGGCGGGGCCGTGCTGCTGCGCAGGATGAGCTCAGGTTCCACCACCAGCGTCCTGGGCCCTTCCGCACCGCCGAGTACCCCGAGCATCATGTCCATGCAGCGCCGGCCCAGTTCTTCGAAGTCCTGCCGGACCACGGTCAGCGGAGGGCTGAAATATGCCGATTCGGGCTGGTCGTCGAAGCCCACCAGGGAAACGTCCGTCGGCACCTCCAAGCCTGCTTCGTTCAGGGCGCGCAGGATCCCCAATGCCATCTGGTCGTTGCCCACGAAGAGGGCCGTGGCGCGCCGGTCAGCAGCCAGCCGACGGCCAATGGCGTAGCCGCTGCCCGCACTCCAGTCTCCCTCGACCAGGAGATCCGCCTCGAGCCCGGCGGCTTCCAGGGCGGAACGCCAGCCGTCGGACCGCGCCACGGCGTCAATCCAGTCCTGTGGCCCGGCGACATGCCCGATCCGGCGGTGGCCCTGCGCTATGAGGTGCCGGACGGCCAGTTCGGCTCCCTTGCGCTGGTCCACCCGGACACCGCCAACGGCGTCATTCCCGTCGGACCCCACGGCCACTACCGGCACTCCGATAGCGAGTTCCGCCAAGGCCGCCAACGTGGCCAGGTGCGGAACAATCACGACTATCCCGTCCACCGCTTGGTCCAGGAAGTGCCTGACCGCGTCCAGGATGGTGTCCCTGGTGACTTCCCGCAGCGCAGCGACGCTGACAAAATATCCCGCGTCCCGCGCGGCCCGTTCAACTCCCAGCAAGGTGTTGGCCGGGCCGTACTGCGACAACTCGCTGCCCAGGACGCCGATGGTCTGCGAGCGCCGGGTGACCAGGCTGCGTGCTGCTGTATTGCGGCGGTAGCCGAGTTCGGCAATCGCCGCTTCCACCTTGTGCCGGGTCTCTTTGCTGACGTTGGGGTGCTTGTTGACCACCCGCGAGACGGTTTGGTGCGAGACCCCGGCCAGCCCCGCCACGTCCTCAAGCCTTGGCAGCCGCCGGGGCCGGTAGCCGGGCTGCGCCACGGAATCAGATCCCGCCGGCGAGTTTGTAGTAGGCGGCGTTCCAGTTCAGGTCCTTCTTGAACTGGCGGATGGTGGTGCCCTCGTCGATGGTCAGGAGTTCGGTCTTGGCGATTTCGGCGAAGTCCTCGAACACGTCCATGCCGACCTGGGTGGAGAGCACGGTGTGGTGGGCGGCGCCGGCCGTGAGCCAGGCGGCGGCGGACGTGGCGAAGTCCGGCTTCGGCTGCCAGAGCGCGCGGGCCACGGGGAGGTTGGGCAGCGGCTGGTCCAGGGGAACGACGTCGACGGCGTTGGCCACCAGGCGGAAGCGGTCGCGCATGTCGGACAGGGCGACGACGACGCCCGGGGAGGCATCGGCGTCGAACACCAGCCGGACCGGGTCCTCTTTGCCGCCGATGCCCAGCGGGTGGATTTCCAGGCGCGGCTTCGATGCCGTGAGCGAGGGGCAGACCTCCAGCATGTGGGCGCCCAGGATCTTCTCCGCGCCCGGTTCCAGGTGGTACGTGTAGTCCTCCATCAGGGAGGCGCCGCCGGGCAGGCCGGCACCCATCACCTTCGCGGCGCGCACCAGGATGGCGGTCTTCCAGTCGCCTTCGGCGCCAAAGCCGTACCCGGCGGCCATGAGCCGCTGCACGGCGAGGCCGGGCAGCTGGCGGAGGGCCCCCAGGTCTTCGAAGGAGGTGGTGAACGCGGCGGAGCCATTGGCTTCGAGGAAGCTGCGCAGGCCCAGTTCGATCCGGGCGCCGTACCGCAGCGATTCATGCCTGGCCGCGCCTGCGCGGAGCTCCGGCACCACGTCGTACAGGTCCTCGTACTCGGCCACCAGGGCGTCGACGTCGGCCTCCGCCGCGCCGTGCACGGCGTCCGCGAGCTCATTGACGGACCACGTGTTCACCGCGACGCCGAAGCGCAGCTCGGCCTCGGTCTTGTCACCTTCGGTGACGGCGACGTTGCGCATGTTGTCGCCGAAGCGGGTGAGCTTCAGGGTCCGGACGGCGGCCCAGCCGGCCGCCGCGCGCTGCCAGGAACCCACTTGGCGGGCGACCTCGGGGTTGGAGACGTGCCCGACGACGGTCTTCCGGGCGATGCCGAGGCGGGACTGGATGTACCCGAACTCCCGGTCCCCGTGCGCGGCTTGGTTCAGGTTCATGAAGTCGAAGTCGATGTCCGCCCAGGGCAGGTCGCGGTTGGCCTGGGTGTGCAGGTGCAGCAGTGGCTTGCGCAGCAGGTCCAGGCCGGAGATCCACATCTTGGCAGGGCTGAAGGTGTGCATCCAAGCCGTCACGCCGATGACTGAGTCATCGGCGTTCGCTTCCAGCGCGGTCCGGCGGATGGCATCCGAATCGGTCAGGACCGGCTTCCAGACGATCCGCACCGGGACCGCGGAACTGGCGTTCAGCTGGTTCGCGATCTCCTGGGACTGGGCGGCCACCTGTTTGAGGACTTCCTCCCCGTACAGGTGCTGGCTGCCGGTGAGGAACCAGACCTCGTAGCCGTCCAGGCTGGTGTTTGCTGCGGTGTTCATGCGTACTCCTGTTAAAGGTTTGGGGATTACTGCCCGTAGACGTTCTGGTAGCGGGCGTAGAGCGAGTCGATATGGCCTGCGTCGATCGGGAGGGGTTCACCGAGCTGCCGCGAGATATGGACAGTGCGGGCCACTTCCTCGCACATCACGGCGGCCTTCACGGCGGAACGGGCGTCCTTGCCGATGGTGAAGGGGCCGTGGTTCTGCATCAGGACCGCCGGTGAGTTCGAGTTTTTCAGCGTCTCCACAATGCCGTGGCCGATCGAATCGTCGCCGATCAGCGCGAACGGGCCCACCGGGATGGAACCGCCGAACTCATCCCCCATCATGGTGAGCACACAGGGGATGGCCTCACCCCGCGCAGCCCACGCGGTGGCATACGTCGAGTGCGTGTGCACCACCCCGCCCACCTCGGGCATGTGCCGGTACACATAGGCGTGCGCGGCGGTGTCGGACGACGGCGAGAGCGGCGGGTTGCCCCAATCGACCGTGCCGCCGCCACCAACATTGGTGCCCCTCACCGGCGTGCCGTGCAGGTCGGTCACGACCATTTGCTCCGGGGTCAGGTCCTGGTAGCTGACGCCGGACGGCTTGATGACCATCAGGTCGGTGCCGGGCACCCGGGCCGAGACGTTGCCCGCAGTCCACACCACCAGTTCGTACCGCGTCAACTCAGCGTGCAGGGCGCATACGTCTTCCCGGATCCGGGCGATGGTTTCCAGGATTGCGGCTTCGGTTCCCTGCCGGACGCTCATGCGGACACCTCCACGACAGAGTGGACGGCGGACCCGGTACCGGGCAGCACCGTACTGGCGGCCCGTCGCTGGATGGCCTTAAGCCGGTGCATCACGTCGTTGCTGCCCCGGCCAAAGTAATCATGGAGGGTTTTGTACTCCTGGAAGAGTTCCTCGTATGCGGCCACGTTTTCCGGGATTGGAGTGTAGACCTCCCCGGGTTCGGCGCCCATGGCCGCTGCGGCCTGGCGGATATCCGCATAGTGGCCGGCCGCGACGGCGGCGTGGATCGCCGACCCCAGGGCCGGGCCCTGTTCCGAGCCGATAGTGGAAAGCTGCAGGCCGGTGGCATCTGCGTAGATCTGCATCAGGAGCCTGTTCTTGAGCAGGCCGCCGGCCACGATGAATTCCTTGACCGGAACCCCGGCGTCGCGGAAGGCGTCCACGATGGTGCGGGTTCCAAAGGCTGTGGCTTCCAGAAGCGCCCGGTAGGTGTCCTCGGGCCTGGTGGCGAGCGTCTGGCCCACCACGATGCCGGAGAGCTCGTGGTCCACCAGGACCGAGCGGTTGCCGGAATGCCAGTCCAGGGCTATCAGCCCGTGCTCCCCGATGGCCTGCCGCGAGGCCAGTTCGGTGAGGTATTCGTGGATCCCCAGACCGGCAGCTTCGGCCGCCTGGTGGTATTCGGGCGGGACTCCGTATTTCGTGAACCAGCCGAAGATGTCTCCCACGCCCGACTGGCCCGCCTCGTAGCCCCACAGGCCGGGAACGATGCCGCCGTCAACGGCCCCGCACATTCCCAGTACTTCACGCAGTTCCGTGCCGTTCATGACGTGGCAGGTGGAGGTGCCCATGATGGCCACCAGCTGGCCCGGTTCCACCGCCTTCGCTGCCGGGGCCGTCACATGGGCGTCAACGTTTCCCACCGCCACGGCGATGCCCTCCGGCAGCCCGGTCCAGGCTGCGGCCTCCGCGGTCAGTGTGCCGGCGGCGTCACCCAGCCGACCGATGGTGTGCTCGAGTTTGGTGCTGACGAAGTCCTTGAACTCCGGGTTCAGGGCGGCGAGGAAATCCTCCGAGGGGTAGCGCCCGTCCTGGTAGATGCCCTTGTAGCCGGCCGTGCAGGCATTGCGGACATACCTGCCGCACAGCTGCCAGACGATCCAGTCCGCCGCCTCCACCCAGCGGTCCATTGCGGCGTAGGCTTCGGGGTCCTCTTCCAGCAGCTGCAGCCCCTTGGCGAATTCCCACTCCGAGGAAATCAGCCCCCCATACCTGGGAAGCCAGTCCTCGCCACGTTCGGCGGCGAGCCGGTTGATCCGGTCGGCCTGCCCCTGGGCGGCGTGGTGGCGCCACAACTTCACGTACGCGTGCGGCCGGTTGGCATAGCCCGGCAGTTCGTTCAGCGGGGTGCCGTCGGCCATGACAGGCACCATGGTGCAGGCGGTGAAGTCCGTGGCAATACCGACGACGGCCGCCGGGTCGATCCCGGCGTCAGCCACGGCTGCCGGGACGGCAGTGCGAAGCACCTCCCGGTAGTCGTTGGGCACCTGGAGCGCCCATTCCCCGGGAAGCCGGGCCCCGTCGTCGCCCGCTGTGTCACGTGGCAGGACGTCGGTGACCACGGCGTGCGGATACGCATGGACCGCGCTGCCGAGCTCCTTCCCGTCGCGGACACGCACCACCACGGCACGGCCGGAAAGTGTTCCGTAATCCACGCCGACGACGCAGTGGTCAGGGTTGGAACTGAAGGATGTATCTGGCATTCGGTTGCCTCCGCCCGGGAGGCAGGGGCCTCATTGCCGGGGTTGTCTAGGGGTCACGGTCGAGCTAAGCGCTGCAGCAAGTGTGAACGCTAACAAAGCAGAAGTCAATGAAATTCAAGCAGGTTCATGCACTTGATAGCCGCCTCTTGTTAGCGTTCACAAATCAGTCTATATTGAACCGACACATCAACAATGTGGCCAGGACCAGGGAGCATCGCTGCTGCCTCGTCCAATAACACTTCGCGGCAGTGCTGCCGCGGAAGGAGAAAATGGTGAGAATCAAAAAAATCGTGGGCGCGGTGGCCCTTGTCCTCGCGCTGACGGTGGGCGCCACCGGTTGCGGCTCACGTGGCGCGGCAACCGAATCCAGCGGCGCGGCGAAGCCCGCCGACTCGCTGGTTGGGATCTCGATGCCCACGCAGACATCCGAGCGTTGGATTGCCGATGGCGCCAACGTCGAGAAGTCGCTCAAGGACCTTGGCTACAAGACAGACCTCCAGTTCGCCAATGACGACATCCCAACCCAGGTCTCGCAGATCGAAAACATGCTGACCAAGGGCGCCAAGGCGCTGATCATCGCCGCCATTGACGGCACCACCCTGACCGATGTCCTGGCCAAGGCCAAGGAGCAGAACGTCAAAGTGATCGCGTACGACCGCCTCATCAACGGCACCCCGAACGTGGACTACTACACCACGTTCGACAACTACACGGTCGGCGTCCAGCAGGCCACCTCGCTGCTGACCGGCTTGGGACTCCTTGACGCCAGTGGCAAGAAAGTGGACGGCAAGGGTCCGTTCAACGTCGAACTCTTCGCCGGAAGCCCTGACGACAACAACGCCAACTTCTTCTGGACCGGCGCCATGGACACCCTCAAGCCGTACATGGATGCCGGCACCTTGAAGGTCCCCAGCGGCCAGACCAAGTTTGAACAGGCCGCGATCCTCCGCTGGCAAGCACCCGTGGCGCAGAAGCGCATGGAGGATATCCTCACGTCCGCCTACAGCTCAGGTACCAAGCTGAACGGCGTCCTGTCCCCCTATGACGGACTGTCCATCGGCATCATCTCGGCCCTCACCAGCACCGGCGGCTACGCCAAGGGAAGCCTGCCGGTCGTCACGGGCCAGGATGCCGAGAAGGGCTCCGTGAAGTCCATCGTTGCCGGCGAGCAGTACTCCACCATCTTCAAGGACACCCGGCAGCTCGGCGCCCAGGCGGTCAAGATGGTGGACGCCGTCCTCAAGGGCCAGGAACCGGAAACCAATGACACCAAGACCTACAACAACAAGGTCAAGGTCGTCCCGGCTTACCTGCTGAAGTCCGTGATCATCACCAAGGACAACTACAAGAAGGAACTGATCGACTCGGGTTACTACACCGACGCCGACGTCAAGTAGACAGCCGGGGGCTGCGGCCGGCCGTCCGGCCGCAGCCCCTCCCGCAACCTCCTGCAGCAGCAGGAAGGCCAAGATTCGACCAGTCAGTGGGAATTGACGATGAACACACCCATTCTTCAAATGCGAGGAATCACCAAGACGTTCCCGGGCGTGAAGGCGCTGCAGGATGTCACCCTTGATGTGAACCGTGGAGAAGTCCATGCCATCTGCGGTGAGAACGGCGCCGGCAAATCAACGCTCATGAAGGTGTTGTCCGGCGTATACGCGCACAACACGTTCGACGGGGAAATCCTGTTCGAAAACGAACCCTGCAATTTCGCCAGCATCTCGGACAGCGAGAAGCGGGGCATCGTGATCATCCACCAGGAACTCGCGCTGAGCCCGTACCTTTCCATCGCCGAGAACATCTACCTCGGCAACGAACAGGCCACCAAGGGATGGGTGGACTGGCGGAAGACCAACCTGGAGGCAGCAAAACTGCTGGCCCGCGTGGGACTCGATGAAAACCCCGTCACCCCGGTACAGCACATCAGCGTGGGCAAGCAGCAACTCGTGGAAATCGCCAAAGCGCTGTCCAAGGAAGTGAAGCTGCTCATCCTGGACGAGCCCACGGCCGCCCTCAACGATGAGGACTCCGGCCACCTGCTGGACCTGATCCTCCACTTGAAGGGCCAAGGCGTCACCAGCATCATCATCAGCCATAAGCTCAACGAGATCCGCAAGGTGGCAGACGCTGTCACCATCATCCGCGATGGCAAGACCATTGAGACCCTTCGGCTCGATGAAGGCCAGATCACCCAGGAGCGGATCATCCGTGGCATGGTGGGCCGCGACCTTGAGAGCCTCTACCCGGAACGCGAGCCGAACATCGGCGCGGAAGTCCTCCGGATCGAAGACTGGTCCGTCCGCCACCCGCAGGACCACGCCCGCATGGTAGTCAGCAACGCCAACCTGCATGTCAGGAAGGGCGAAGTCGTGGGCCTTGCCGGGCTCATGGGCGCCGGCCGGACGGAACTGGCCATGAGCGTGTTTGGCCGCACTTACGGCACGGCCACCTCAGGCAAGGTTTACAAGTACGGCGAGGAGATCAATACGTCCACCGTCTCGGACGCGATCAGGCACGGCATTGCCTACGCCACGGAGGACCGCAAGCACTACGGCCTGAACCTGATCGAGGACATCAAGCGCAATATCTCGCTGGCATCGCTGCGCAAGCTCGCGAAGCGCGGATTCGTCGACAAAAACCAGGAGACCGTGGTAGCTAACGGCTACCGCACCAGCATGAACATCAAGGCACCCTCCGTCGCCGCCATCACCGGGAAGCTCTCCGGCGGCAACCAGCAGAAGGTGGTCCTGAGCAAGTGGATGTTCTCCGACCCGGACGTCCTCATCCTTGATGAACCCACCCGAGGGATCGACGTCGGCGCCAAGTATGAGATCTACACGATCATTGCCAGGCTCGCGGCCGAAGGAAAGGCCGTCATCGTCATTTCCTCGGAACTTCCCGAGCTTCTGGGTATCTGCGACCGCATCTACACCCTCGCCGCCGGCCATGTCACCGGTGAAGTGCCCATCGCCGAGGCCACCCAGGAATCACTGATGCATTACATGACCAAAGAGAAGGAATAGCGAAATGTCAGCCCTAAGAGAGTCGCTCGGATTCCTCACAAGCCGCCTCCGCCAAGTTGGCATCTTCGTCGCCCTGATCCTGATCGTCCTCCTGTTCCAAGGACTGACCGGCGGGATCCTGCTCGAGCCGCAGAATGTCACCAACCTGGTGGTCCAAAACAGTTACATCCTCATCCTGGCCATCGGCATGGTGATGGTGATCATCGCAGGCCACATCGACCTGTCCGTCGGCTCCGTGGCGGGATTCATCGGTGCCGTCGCCGGCGTCATGATCGTGCACTGGGGCTGGCCATGGTGGGCCGCAATCCCTGCGTGCCTGCTGGTCGGCGCGCTCGTCGGGGCCTGGCAAGGGTACTGGATCGCATACGTGGGAATCCCGGCCTTCATCGTCACGCTCGCAGGCATGCTGATCTTCCGCGGCCTGACGCTCATCACCCTGAAGAACCAGCAGATCACGCCGTTCCCTGCGGAGCTGCGTGCCCTGGGCGGAGGCTTTCTCCCGGACATCTCCGGCGGCACGTCAGTACTGGAATGGCTCACGGTCATCCTTGGCGTGGGCGCCACCGTGGCACTCCTGATCCAGGCCCTAAAGGAACGCCGCATCCGCAAGAAGTTCGATCTCGAAAGCGAGCCTCTGGTCTGGTTCGTCATCAAAACCGCTTTCACCGCGTTGCTGATGCTCATCATCACCTTCCTGCTGGCGTCCTACCGGGGCACGCCGATCGTCCTGGTGGTCCTGGCTGTCCTGGTGATCGCGTACACGGCACTAATGAACAACAGCGTGTTTGGCCGGCACACCTATGCAATCGGCGGCAACCTGCATGCAGCTGAGCTGTCCGGGATCAAGACCAAGGCCGTGACGTTCCGCCTCTTCGTGAACATGGGCGTCCTCGCAGCTTTGGCGGGCCTGGTCTTCACGGCCCGGCTCAACTCGGCCCAACCGGCAGGCGGAACCGGATTCGAACTCGATTCGATCGCGGCGGCGTTCATTGGCGGTGCGGCCGTCACCGGCGGCATCGGCACCGTTGCCGGGGCCATGATCGGCGGACTCATCATGGGTGTGCTCAATAACGGCATGTCCATCCTGGGCCTGGGCACGGACTACCAGCAGCTGATCAAGGGCCTGGTGCTCTTGATCGCCGTCGGGTTCGACATCTTCAACAAGAACCGCAGCGGCGGCGGCAGCGACCTTGGAAGACGGTTCAGGCTGAAGACCACTCCTCCGCCCACCGCGGAGAAACTGACGCCGGTGGCCAGCGAACCGGTGGAGGCCGGCGTCAAGTAATACCGGCTTCTGCCACCGGCAGGCAGTTCTTCGAAGGCCCCTGGCCCCGGACGCATACCGTCCGTGGCCAGGGGCCTTCGCTGCATGTCGTCCGGTGTGTGCTTCCCAACCTGGTCAGGGCGCGGCCGGCAGGCCCGCCCCGGCATCGGCCGGCGAGCGCCGCCGCCGGCTCAGCAGGATGAATGGTGCCGCCAGCAACTGCACGACCCCGCTCATGGCCAAGGAGGCAGGGTAGCCGTAAAGGTCCGCCGCCCTGCCAAGCAGCGGTTGCACCACCACCCCGCCACTTGAGCCCATGAGCGATGCGAAGCTGAGGACGGTGGCCCGCTGCTGGGAGGCGATCATGTCATTGAGGTAGGCCTGGCGGACCGGGGTGCCGGCGGAAGCCACCACTGCCCAGAGGGCCAGAAACACCAGCGCCAGCCAAAAGACGTTGGTTGCCAGCAGCACCACCAAAACCACCGAGCTGATGATGTTGGAGCCGATCAGCACGGTGGTGCGCCGGTGCACCAGCTTCCGGACCTGCGGCGCCAGCCAGCCGCCCACGATGTCGGCCCCGGCCACAATGGCTGCGGCCAGGCCCGCAATGGCGTAGGCCCTCGGATCGCCGAACAGTTGCAGCAGGTAGGGCTGGAGGGCATAGAAGACGTAAAAGCCCACGCCTTCGGTAAAGGGCGCGGCCAGCATCATGTACCTCACGGGCGGATTCCTCAGCCCGCCGTCGAGCGAAGCCCGGAGGACTGCCCGGGTGGCTTGCAACGGGTGGGCCGAGCGCTCGGGCGTGAAGCCGACGTCGTGCATGAGAAGGAATGCAACGGCAAACATGGCCACCAGGACCGCGACGCGCAGCAGGAACGGCACCCCCAGGTTGGTGGCCTGCGCAATCACCCCGCCTGCCACCGAACCGCCCAGCATGGCGATGCCGGAAACCATCTGGCCGCGGCCCAGGACCGCTTCGAGGGTGCCCTCGTAGCCGGTGAAGTGCAGGGCATCCACCAGCCAGGCCTCCACCGCGCCGGAGAAGAAGGTAAAACCGAGCCCCAGCAGCGCCGAAACGGCCGCCCACCACCAGAACGGCGCGTGCAACTGCCAGAGCAAGTAGTAAAGGAAGGTGGACCCGGCCAGGGTGACAGTGCCCAGCAGGAACGACACCCGCCGCCCCCAACTGTCCGCGACCACCCCGGTGGGTACTTCGAAGAGCACCATGCCTGCCGTAAAGAAGGCGTTCGCGGCGAAAGCCTCAAAGTTGTTCAAGCCCGCATCGAGCAGGAACAGTGTATTGATGCCCCAGATAAAGGACGCCGCGAGGGTGTTGCCCAGCGTCAACGTCAGGTAGATGTTTTGGATTTTTCGTGTAGCGGCGTTCACGGGAGGCCGGCGTTCCTTGGCGAAGCTCCTGCCCGGGCGGGATCAGGAGGGGCTGAAATTCGATGGCACCGGTTCATGGCGCAGGTAGTGCCGGCGGAACCTGCCGGTGCCGGCGGTCAAGGCGCGCAGTTCCACCGCGTACCTCAGGAGTTCCTGGTCCGGAACTTCGGCACTGATCTCGGTGAGGCCCTGGCCGGAGGAATTGGTGCCGGTCAGGCGCCCGCGCCGGCCGGACAAGTCGCTCATGACCGTCCCCACGTGCTCGTCCGACACAGTGATGGCCACCGCGGACACGGGTTCGAGGAGCTGGATCTTTCCCGCGGCCGCAGCCTCGCGGAGCGCCAGGGCCCCCGCCGACTGGAATGCGGCGTCGGATGAATCCACGCTGTGGGCCTTGCCGCCCACGACGGTCACGCGCAGGTCCACCACAGGGAAGCCTGCGGAGACGCCCCGCTCCATCTGTGCCCGGACGCCCTTCTCGATCGACGGGATGAACGTTCCCGGAATGACGCCACCCACGGTTTTATCCACGAATTCGAACCCCGCACCGCGTTCCAGGGGTTCCACTTCGATGTCGCATACGGCGTACTGGCCGTGACCGCCGGATTGTTTGACATGGCGGCCATGGCCTGCGGCGGGCGCGGCGAAGGTCTCCCGCAGCGGCGTCACCACGTCAACGGTGTGGAGTTTCACGCCTTGTTCGCGCAACCTGTCGAGCACTACCTCCGCATGCGCCTCACCCATGCACCACAGCACCAACTGGTGCGTTTCGGCATTCCGGTCCACCCGCAGGGTGGGATCGCCCGCCGCAATTCTGCCCAGGCTGCGGGCCAGCGCATCCTCGTCACTGCGGGAGTCCGATTCCACGGCGACCGGCAGCAGCGGCTCCGGCATTTCCCAGGTGGCGAGCAGCAGCGGCATGTCCCGTGCGGAAATGGTGTCTCCTGTTTCGGCGCTCCCCAGCTTGGCCAGGGCGCAGAGGTCCCCCGCCACGCAGTAAGGCACGGGACGCAGGCTGGCCCCCAGTGGCGAGTAGATATGGGTCACGCGTTCGTCGGTGTCGTGGTCCTGGTGGCCCCGGTCGGCCAGGCCGTGGCCGCCCACGTGCACGGGCGAATCCTCACGCAGGGTTCCGGAGAAGACCCGCACCAGGCAGATGCGGCCCAGGAAGGGATCATTGGATGTCCGCACCACCTCCGCGGCAAGCGGACCGGACGGATCGCAGGACAGGGTTCCGGCAGGCTCTCCCGCGAGGTCGGTCAGGTCCGGCAGGCTCCGCTCCCCCGGCGGCGGGAAAGCACTGACCAGCAGTTCCAGGAGCTCGGCGGTACCGAGGCCGGTGACGGCGGATGTGGGCAGCACCGGGAAGAACGAGCCGCGGGCGACGGCGGTTTCCAGGTCGCTTGCGAGCGCTGCCGGGTCGACGTCCTCACCGTCCAGGTAGCGGTCCATGAGCGTCTCGTCTTCGCTTTCGGCGATGATTCCCTCGATCAGGGTTCCGCGGGCCGGCCCTGCTGCCTCGAGCTCGGCAGGGTCAGCCGGGCGGGTGGCTGGCGATGGGTCACCCGACGAGTAATCGGTGACCTCGCGGGACAGCAGGCCCAGCAAAGAGGCGTCCGCCCCCTCCCCCTGCACTGGCACGCACAGTGGCAAAACGGCGTCGCCGAAGGCTTGTTGGCAGGCTGCCAGGGTCCGCCCGTAGTCTGCGCGCGGATGGTCCATCCGGGTGATCACGACGGCGCGCGGGAGCCTCACGTGTTCGCACTCGCCCCACAGCGCGGTGGTGGTGGCGTCGATACCATCCACCGCGGAGACCACGAACAGGGCAGCATCGGAGGCACGCAGCCCGGCCCGCAGCTCCCCGATGAAATCCGGGTAGCCCGGGGTATCCATCAGGTTCACTTTGACGTCCTCCACCATCAGCGGCACCAAGGACAGCGTGACCGAGCGCTGCTGGTGCACAGCCGCCGGGTCGGAGTCGCTGACGGTTGTTCCGTCCACGATGGAGCCCTTGCGGGTGATCATGCCGTTTGCGGCGAGCAAGGCCTCGATCAGCATCGTCTTTCCGGCGCCGGAGTGCCCCACCAGGGCCACGTTGCGGATCCGGCCGGGGTCCGAGGCGGCAATGCCGGCGTTTTGATCTGCCCGGCGTGCATCGGGGCCGCTTTTGCCGCCGGCCGCCCGCACTGACTCCTTGGTGCTCTTCACCGACATGGGAACCTCCTGGCATCATTGCCGGCCGGACTGGACGTATCCTCTGATTCGACACCTTGGGCGGCGGGACGGCAAGAGCAGAGGCTATTTGCTGCGGGCTTTGCGGGTTGCCTTGGTGCTCGCCTTTTGGAGTGCCTCCACCAGTTGGGCCTTGTCCATCGTCGAGCGGCCCTTGACGTTCAGTTCCCTTGCCAGTTTGTAGAGGTGTTCCTTGGACGCGTTGGCATCAACGCCTCCGGCTGTGGGTTCGGTTGAGCGCACGCCCTCCTCGGCGTGCTTGTCCGACGGACCGCGTTTTTCCTTGGGCTCCCAGTGGTCGCCCACCTTTTCGTAACTGTGTTTCACTGCCGCGTACGCCGTGCGGGCCGCCCGTTCCTCGTCATGGTCGTAGGACTCGAGGGCCGAATCGTAGGTCTTGGCGAACGTGTCCTGGGCTTTTCGCCCGGACCGCTGCAGGGTCGAAGGGAGTTCTTCCTTGCGGGCGTGGTCATTCTTTCCGGTCGTGGGCATGGCACCCATCCTCCTTTAGTCAGCAGGCTGATTATTGGGATGGGTCCAGCATAATCCCCGGGAAAGACAAGGCCCCGGCCGAAGCTCCTGGAACCTCGAACCGGGGCCGTCGCACCGGAGCCCCCTGTCGGATTCGAACCGACGACCCCCGCTTATCGCGGCGGGGTATCCCGAATGAACCCGGGGGTGCCCTGAACTGGCCCCTGACCAGCGATTTCGCAACTGTTGATGTTAAAATCGTACCCGGGCCCTCCCTACAGTTCCCGTTCAAAGCGTGTCGTAAACGTGTCGTTTCCGTGTGATCGCTCTCCGGGAGCGAAACCTGACCAGCACCAGCGGGAGGCGTGCGCCGCGGCCTGGGACCCGGCGCCGGTGGCTGCCAGCCGGTATACACCAGCTACGCGCCCTCGCTGGTGTGCAGCCATGACGTGTACCGGTAGCCCTTAGGCCAACAATGCCTGTTGCGGAGAAATCACCGGAAGGCCAGCCTCCGATGATGTGCTCCAACCGCTTTCCGCGGACGACAGGGAAGAACCAGGCGTTTTCGCGGCCAAGACCATGCGGGGCTGGGATCTGGAACGCCGCCCGGTCACTACGTTCCCGCCCGACTTCCTACTCAACCGTGTCCCGGGGCCGAGAGGATCAGGGGCCGCGCGCTTTTCACCCTCCGAGGTCCAGCGTCAGGCCCTCGTTACCGAGCCGGACAGCCTTACCCTTCCCATCTCGGGCATCGGTCCGGACTGAAGAAATCAGGCCAGGTCACCTGACCTGGCTTCGAGTGTGAATGGCTTCACTACGCTGCCGCGATAATTAGCCAATGCTAATTGAACGACGGGTCGACTTCACTCACGGGTACCGAATGCGGTGCGAGAACTGCGGTGCCGGCAACTGGCTGTCCGCGGATGAGTATGCCGGAAGTCCGGATGCCATGATGGTGTGCTCAGAGTGCAAGGAGGACTTCCAATTCGGGCGGCGGGTCATCGAACTGAGAGACCCCGACGACGCAGCGCTCGGGGACAGCGTGTTGCCCCAGCTGGCTTGGTACCACACCACCACCCATCCCGAATGGCCTCCAGCGTCCAAGCCCCTCTCCGACCAAGAGATACGTCACTATCGTGCAGGTTTGCCACCGGAGGAGTTCGAGAGGCGCCGCCAGGTCGACGAGAACCAGGCCCTCCACATCGGCACCTACGAGGCGGCCCTCGAATCGATGTTGCGGCGCATGACGGAACAGGACGACCGGCAATCGGCCTTTTATCTGCACAGGGTACGCCTCGGCCATGGTCTACAGATCGAGCCCGGATACCGGGACGAGAACAAGGTGCCGGCAGCGAAAATCACCTCTACAACCCTGGCCGACGAGGGCGTAGACGTAATCCGCTATGTGAACGCCTACGAGTCAATGGGCAGCATTTCTCTGGCCGTTGTTCGCGGAGCCATCGAGTCAACCCAAATGATCGCTCTTCCCCTTCCGGGGCTCGTCACCAAACCCAGCAACCTCACCACTGAGCAGATACAGACCTTCAGGGCCGATGTCCGCTCCATCCGTTCCAAACACGCCATCGGCGCCGCAGACTCCCTTAAATCGCCGACCCCGCTGGACAGGTTGCGTCAGCGGGCTTATGAGCGGCCCGGTGGACCGCCGCTTCTGGAGCCCAACGAGGCGTACAAGGTCCTGAGGGACATGGCGGATTTTGTGGCCGACCAATATCTGGACGGTGTATCGCCCGTTATCAGGGACGACTTCCTGCACGCCCTGCATCGGCCGGAGCCTGCGGATGGTGGCGAGGTGGATCTTGCCTGGCTCTCCAAGTTCATAGGCCTGGCCGCCCTCCTCACCCGCCCGGACGAGGTACAGAAACTTCTTTCCGCGCGACCTTGGCGAGCAGTTACCGCATAGGTCCTCATCCGCGGAGCACAGGTTTCCGGATTAAGCAGGAAACCGGCCGCCTGAGCGTCGATGGGCAACGGCAGATGACCTTGCAGTGAACAAGACCTGCCAGGACCCCGGCTCAGGCCAAACTTGTGCCTGGCCCGGAAGGCGCCACTGGGACGGTCGCCTCCAGCGACGTAAAGTGATTTCCCATTGAGCCCTTAAGACTCCATTTTCAGTGGCGCTGACTTAAGCCGAAACGCGTTGCGTGTACAACTTCACCGTCAACCAGTCTTGCTTCAGGTTAGTGGATCTCCCATGGGGCATACTTTCAGTGCCAGCATCACCCGAAGCCTCACCGCCAGCGCGAGACCGGAGACAGCTGGCCTTGCATGAGGAGCACGGATTGGCAGAGCAAAGACAGGGCCGGAGGCCAGGGGGAAGGCCCACTGGCCAAGCATCTGCGGCGGTCGATATATTCACGGAGAAAACGGTCGAGGCTGCCCTAGTTTCCCAGGCCAGCCGCGCTGTTGGCCACGTAAAAAGACTGCGGCGAGCCGATCCGAACCTGTCTCGGGATGACCTCCTCAAAGCACTTGAATATAGGTTCTATCGGGCTACCAGGCGAAGTGGCCGGGCAGCCGGAGCGGCTGTGTCGTCAGGGACAGCGTCAGCGATCTCGGGGACGAGAAAAGATACGCTGGAGGCCGCCGTGTTCTATGTCTTAGCTGCCACCGAAGCGTACGAGATCCCGCTGTCAGAACTCGACTACCGGGAGGGAGTGGTGCGCGCTGTTCTCCTCGCTAAGAAAGCAGACTGGCTCGTCAACCTTCTGGCGTCCAAGACAGCCCCGCATTGGGCCGGGAAATTCGTGGCCTGGCTTCCGGAGCCAGCAACCAGGCGCATCGGCCGCATCAACGACGTCATGGGCCCCGAGTTCGTCACCGAGCAGGGCCAAGGCGGCATCGTGATTGAGAAGGTTGTAGAACGCGAAGTTGGAAGCGCATTCGGCTGGCTTACCAACACCACCTTCGCCTGGCATGTCATCAGGGTTACCAAGGGAGCTCTTAACGACCTCGAAAATGACTTGGCCATCGATGGTGACATTGTGGGAGAAGACGACGGCGAGCCCGACGACATGGGCAGCGGAACGCCCGGACCTATTGGCCGCAGCGGCTAGGCCCCAGCGGTGCCCGATGACAGTTTGACCGTGCACTCTGAGCACAGTGCACGCCCCACTGGCCAGAATCTCTCGGCGCCGGGTCTACGATGATTGGTTGCAGCCCTGGCCAGTGGTGAGTCACCAATCATGTGTCCTGACGGAAGGGGATTCAATTCACCACCTTCAGCCGCAGCAGGAGGATAGACACGCGGGGTGTCCGGTCGTCGATTCGACCTCCTCGTACGCATGCTTTCCGTGACCTTGCGGTTGTGTCCGCCCGCGGACTCATCGTCAGCACTCACATCACTTAGGCCACAGCAGGATTTCTGGACGGACGGCACGCCACAAGCTGTAACTACTTAGACCGGTGCCCCGCCTTGGGAAGCCAGCCGTCTTGTCGTCAAGCCCGGACTCAGTTGGATGCCGGCCTTCAGGATCTCGTTTTGCCTCCAATCGACAGTCCGTTCACGCGTTTGATCGAATCGAGTCGAATCACGTCGGGTCGCGAAATCGCCGCTACCGACTCTCGTGGGAACCGGGCCAACATTCGCTTAGACCTGCCACCTCGTTACGATCGTGTTATTGTCACGTGTCCGATCGTCGAAGCGAACGGACCGATTGCAGCCCGAGTCTGCAATCAGCGCTATTGGGGGGCATCAAATGTGGATAACGAGCGACGTTAATTTGCCGCAAGCCATTCTCGACGCACAATCTGACGGACGCTTAGTATTTTTTGTTGGCGCAGGCGCTTCCGTCGATGAGCCGTCAGGGCTTCCACTTTTCGGCGAATTGGCTCGTGATCTGGCAGAAATGGCAAGGGTACCGTTCAACAAGAACGTCGCACTCGACTTCTTCCTGGGGTCGATGCCGGAGAGTTTCGAAACGCATCGCCACACCCGGAATATCGTCGCCCGCGAAGGCTCCGCACCAAACACCACTCACGCAGCAGTCGTTCGAGTCGCTTCTTCGGTCGGACAGCTGAGGGTCGTCACGACCAACTTCGATAACCACCTTTCGACCGCAGCGGCTGACGGTGGAATTGAGGTGTCCGACATGTGGGTCGGTCCCGCCCTACCGCTCGGGGAAGATTTCGCCGGCATCGTACATCTCCATGGTTCGGTGCTTCGCGAACCTCGAGAGCTCGTTCTCACCGATGGCGATTTTGGGCGGGCCTACCTCACCAATGCCTGGGCGACTCGATTCCTGCTGCCGATGTTCCAGACTTCTACAGTGCTGTTTATCGGTTACAGCCATGAAGACCCGATCATGAGGTACCTCGCCCTTGGCCTTCCGTCGGGGACTCCGCGATACGCCTTCGTGAATGCCGACGAAGTCGACGATGTGAAGTGGACGAGGCTCGGGGTTGAGACGATCGGATACCCGGTCAAGGGTCATAACCACGCTGCACTTGTAGCTGCGCTGGAGGCGTGGGATCTCCGTGCTCGAATGGGGCAGACCGAGCACCGCGCTCGGACCGTCGAAGTTGTCAACGGTGGGCCCGCTCCCCTCACCCCTGTCGACTACGACTACCTCGTCGGACAGCTCAAGACCGCAAGCGGTGCCAGCGAGTTCGTCAACGCTGCCGGAGCTGTTGAACCGACTCTCCAGCTTGCGTGGCTCCACTGGGCGGAGGATCTACCGGAGTTCAAAGCAATCTTCAATGGTCAGGACGGAGACGCCGCGACCACCACCCTTGCAAACTGGTTTTGTCAGGACTTCTTGGCGTCCCCCGAACTTCACGGAGCTGCATTGCAGACCCTGCAACGGTTGGGCCAAACGCTGGGCAACGGGCTCTTCCGTGCTGCAGGTTGGGCAGCAGACGATCTGAGCAAAGCGGATTCTGAAGCTGGGCGGCGATGGAAAGCCTTCCTCGCCACCTCGATCCACGGACGCTCTGGGCCCGTCGCCACAGAGACGCTCCTCTCATATTTCCCTGCTGACCAGGCGGAGGATTTGACGGTTGTCCGGGCCGCGCTCAGACCCTACCTCGCGCTCAAGCGACGATGGTTCCTGAATGACTCCGGGGACCTGACGACTATGCCGGACGCTGAAGTGAAGTGGAAGACCGAGCCGGACAGCCTCAGGGGACACGTCTTGAAGGTCGTCGAATCGACACCTCAAGGAGATCCGAGGCTGGGAACGATACTGGAGGACTCGTTAAGCGCGGCTTACGACCTCCTTGACGCCTACCACGGTCCTCGATCGTGGGATCCGTTGAGCTATGGTCGATCGGCAATCGAACCGCATGGGCAGGACCAATTTTGCGATCCTGTTGACGCAGTCTTAGACGGGCTAAGAGCGTACGGCGAGAAAGCCCTGGTCGCACGCCCCGACCTGCCCGAAAAGTGGTGGTCGCTCGATCGTGCTCTGTTCCGCCGTCTTGCGCTGCATCTGCTCGCAGGCGATGCCTCACGGTCGCACGACGAGAAGATCTCGTGGCTACTCGAACGATCAGTTCTTTTCGAAACCGACCTCAAGCACGAAACCTACCGTGTCCTCAAAGCGTCGGCTGGTAAGGCGTCGAAGGAAGCCCGCACGCACCTTCTTGCGGCCGCACAAGCCGGGCCAATCCAGTCCGAAGACATGCCGGAGCCGGAACGGCACGCGGCCTACGCCATCTACAACTTGCTTGTATGGCTAACCCAGGTCGCGCCCGGATGGTCAGAAGCTGGATCAGCGCTGGAAGCAGCGCGGGAAACAAACCCTGACTTCGCCCCGCGTGAGCATCCCGATTTCGACAGCTGGATGTCGAGCGGCACCTGGGGTGAAAAACTGCCGATGGAACTGGAAGACTTCATCAGATCATTCGAAGGGGACCCCACCGCCGCCGTCGATGACCTTCTCGCACGGGACTACTCCGAACGAGATTTTGACGAACCGGATTGGCGCGGCGCACTTTCTCTCGTGAGCGGGTTGGCTGAGTCCCGCCCAGAACTCGGCGAACAACTCTGGACACTCATCGATGAGCGGCACGACGCTGATTCTCAGGCAAACGATCTTCGACTAGCTACGGTCGAGGGCTGGACAAAGGCGAACCTGGGTGGCGCCGCCGATACTGTCGTCGAACGAGTTGCAGCACAAGTCGCAAATTCCCAATCCGCGCGGTCAGTCAGCCGATTCCTGCTAGAGCAGGTTCGCACGCAGATCGAGAGCGACGAGACGCACGCACTCGCAGCGATGCGACGAATCGCCTACCGGCTCTGGGGAGAACACAGAAAGTCATTCACACACGCGGAGAATGTGGACCCGAATTCGTTCGCTCCGCTCTACCTCAACTCCTGGCCAGGAGACCTCGCCCAATACTGGATGGCCGAAGTTGACCGACGCTGGCGGAATCATCGCGACGATTGGTCGGGCCTCAGCGATGACGAGCAAAACGCGCTGACCCAACTACTCGACGGGCCGCCGCACACCCTCGATGCCACCCGGCCAGCGGTGGCAAGCCACTTGTTCTTCTTATTCGCCGCCGACGCGACCTTCACCAGCGAGCACGTGCTTCCGCTATTCCGCGACGACGCTACTGCGGGGTTGGTTTGGAGTCCTTACCTTCATCACCCGCGCTACAACGACAAACTGCTCGAGGCCGGCCTCCTAGACAGCACGATCGCGGAGTGGGACCGGCTCGGGGATCTCGGATCCCACCTGCAGAGCCAATTCTTCGGACTAGTCGCCTCAATCGTGTCCTTCGCCGGTATCTCTCCAGAGTCACGCCGAGCCTTGCGCGATCAAAGCGTGCTCGCCGACAACGGCGCGCACGCAGCGGACTTCGCTCACGCGGTAGTGCGCTTCCTCGGCGCGGACGGCATCGACGGCGCAGAAGTGTGGAAGCAATGGCTTCGCGACCATCTCACGGCAAGACTTGACGGCTTGCCACGAACCCCTGACGTCGAAGAACTAACCTGCTGGGCAGACGCAGTCCCACACCTCGGCGATGCTATTCCGGAGGCGACCGAACTGCTTGGCAACCACAGCATAGGTCTGGGCGATCGATTCTTCCATCCGGACATCCCTGAAAAGGCGCTCTCCGCTCATGGCCCTACTCTGGTGTCACACTTCGCGGAACGCGTTCTCAACTCGTCACCCAGCAACTACTCCATCGTCCATCAGGTGAAAGAGCTGATCAGTGCGTTACGCAGCGCCCTCGGGGACACAGGTGTGCAGCCGTTAGTGCACGCGGCGACGGTTAGGGGATTCCTTGGCGGCAGCCCCCCTTACTGATACCCGTGATCACCGCATACTGCTACGAAGCCCAAAGCCAAAGTGGCATACCGGCGACGGTGTCGTACCTGTTCACGGGGACCCGCCCGCCGGCCCAGCGGCGCCCGGCCTCGCCAAAGGGGTCGGATAGTCTGACCATCAATCGACGAGGTGAGGGCAGATGGACGAGCAGCAAGCAGTAGTGGCCGTGGCGAAAGCATTGGACCGCATTCCCGAAGAGAATTTCACCGCATGGCCCGGCGGGTGGCCTGACCAAATCGGGATGGCTCTTGTCGATGCAGTGTTCTCCATCCGGGCTGTCTACAAGACGAAGGACCCAGTCAAAGGCGTCCTCGGCAGGGCTAACTCGTTCCTAGACGCCTACCCCGACGCCGCTAACGACCTTGAGTGCTTGCTCAGCCTCGGCGAGATGCGAATAAGGAAGGTCATGGGGAACGGCAAGACCGTCGGACGCTACAAGAGCGAATGCATCATCGAAGCGGCCTGCAACTTCCTTTCCCTCACTCCCCCTGTTCGCACCGCAGCGCACCTGCGTGCACTCGATCCGGACCATAAAAGGGCCTACACAGAAGTAAAGGGCCTCGGGGACGTTACATACGAGTACCTCACCATGCTGCTCGGTCAGCCAGGGATTAAAGCAGACCGAATGATCCGCGGCTTTGTCGATGCTGCACTGGAAGAACAGCATCTGGCGCCAGTGAAGGCGGAAACTGCCAGAAGGATCGTCGCGGCCGTGCATGCTGCGGAGCGCCCCGATGTAGAGCTTCAGAAGTTCGACCATGCGATCTGGATGTACCAGCGCGATCTTCCTAAAGGCGCTAACTAGCTCCCGCCGGTCCGGTACCTATGATCGCCTGGAACCGGGTGCACCGAAGACTCGGGGGCGGCAGGCTTGGTAGCTCCGAGCGGCCCGGTTATCGAGCTTCCCGTCCGCCCGACGGGAAAGGTCAGGTTCGGGACCTTTGTCATTCCTGGCGAAGTTCAGGTTCGAGGAATTCGGCCGTGTTGGTTTGGCCCCTGTTGGCCGTCCAGCTTCTATACGATAACCAAACGAACTCCCGGCCGGAGGAATGCCAGCGACTTACAGCCAGTTGGGCAAGAATTCTTGTCGACGCCGCGGCGGAGCGCACATCCCGTGGGTGGTGCGCTCCACATTGAGGGTTAGACGCTGACGTAGCTCAGCGCAGTGTTCGCGAGATCTTCCATTGAGAGGACACCTTGGACAGCGCCAGCACGCGTGAGCTCCTGGGCCAGGATGTCTGCGACTTTCTCGGCTGACTCGTAGGATTCCGTGTGAACTGCGATTTCCCGCTCACCAGTTTGGGCAAGTTCGATGAGAACGACATGCGTGGCCGGGTCACCGACAGCGAAGAGACTGCCGTTGGCCTCTCCCAACTGGGCGAGGGTACTCACTTCGTGGACCTCGATCCGACCGATAAGGGCAGTGTCAATGTAACTGCCGTCAAGCTTAAGGAGGCGGGGCATAATGACCTTCCGTTAGTAAAGGGCCGTCCAGACGAGCGTCTAGGACGGGTTTTGCTACCAGTATGTGTGCGGCGTCGGATTTCTTCCTTCCCGGCGGACGCCAACCGTAGTGATGATTAAGATGGGTTGACAATATGGCTCGGCAGTGTGGTTTTCATTTGGACGAACGGAACATTCTTGCCATTCAATCTCTGAGCGAGCTGCAATTTGATCCGCTCTCCCGAAGTTAACGGCGGAGTTACTCATGAGAACGGTCAAGCAGACAAGGCCCCGTCCTACGCAGCCCATGGCGGGCATCTCCAGAAGACTGGCCGACGACTCTTTGGACTGCGGAAGAACGGTCCTATAGATGTCCCACCGCGCGCCTCGAGACCAGCTGTATGCAGCCCTGCACAACGCAAAAAGCGCCGTGGTTGCCGACGGAGTCCCAACTGCCGGGCGATGATGACGGCATTCAGATGCCCACTGAGCCCAGGCAGGCGCACGAAGTCGTGCTACGACTGGCCCGTTGGTCGAAGACCAGAGGCCCGCGGGCGGTCCCATCGAGCGTCGAGACAAGGTTCCAGTCTTACGCGGCAGCCGGGCCCAGCCACCTACCCCCAGTCAATCTCGTATCCGTGGAGGATCCCAGACCGATGCTGCGCGCTGTGGTCCTCCCACAAGGGCCGGCCGGGAAGTATCCGCAACAACCCCGTCCTGCACGCGAGAAGTCTGCACCCCAACGTTCCCTTTGCAGCGGATTTCACGCGCTTGCTGGTGTCCAAATGGAGGTGTTTCAGGACGGCCCCAGAGCTGGAATCGTTCTGTGCAACGGCCTCTCGCATCCGCCAGTTCTTGTGGACTGCTGTCTCGCGGATACTCCTCGCGCTGAGGTTCGGGTTCCGGCCGGAGGCGTAACGAGTCTCTGCATCCGTGTCTGCCAAGAGCTGGTCAAGAACGTCTGCGGGCGTACTGGGGTTAGCCGCGACGTGTCGTCGAACGGAAGCAGGTGGTCGTTGCTGATAGAGCCGGCGAAGGAGGTCCTCCGGGGTCGACTCGTTATCGGCCACCCCCATGAGCGCCTCTCTGCCAAGGGCGCCGCGAATGATCCGGGTCTTCCCGCCTACCAGCTCCTCGAGGACTGACACTGGCAGGCGGGGGTTAGAGAACAGCCAGCGGACCCGGCCGCTCGGGACTGAGCCAATGTCCATGCACATCTGGACCAGACGTTGAACAGGCATATTGGGGTGATCGAGTGCGGCGCCGATAACGTCGACATCCCCGCTGTTCGAGCTGTAAAGTCCACGGTCCGGGTCACGGTAAGGGTCTCGCGACATCAGGAGGAGGACTTCGCTTGAGGTTGAGGTGGAATAGGCGAAGGAGCGCACATTCTTTCTGAATCGCCGCACGTAGTTGGAAAGGTACCGAAAAGACGTCATCCGCCCTTCAGCAGACTTCTCTGTCTCCACTTCCGCAGGCCCCAGCATCATGACAATCGGTAGCGGCACCTCTGCATCCCCGCTTTCCTGCTCCGCCAGCTCCCACATTTTCGCCCTCGTCGTCTGCCACGAGCCATAGAAGGCCCGTTCAATTTCGAAGCGATATGCCACCATGTCATCAACATATGGGGCCGGTTTACGGTACGCACCAGGAGTGGTTATACCAAGGTCTTCAAGGTCAAGCATTTCGATCCTTCATCCTTTTCTTTTCGAATTTTGCGATGCCTGCGTCGCTGCGCGTAGTTGAACGCTCGTCTTTTCTTGCGTGTGACGTATGGACTCCCGTGGGCCCTTTCCCGCTCGTCAGGTTGGGATTCCCACGGATGGGAAAGACGCCCGTCCACTTTGGATAACCATTCCGCCTCCGCAAGCACGAAAGGAGCTTCAGGTGAGTAGTGTCGAAGGGGCTGGCGCTGTCCGCCCATCACGTTCCTGGTCGTGGTTCAGCACGGGATGCAGCCTTTGCCGCCCTCACGAGGTCGAGTCGACAAATTATGCAACTGCATTTGAGTCTCCGGAAACTGGGCCAGCGCCGCGGCTTCGGACGTGCCCGCGGAAATCGGTGCGCGACGTGGCCGGACCCAGCCCAGCTTGCCGGAGACTTATGGTTCATGGAGACGGATTCGGCGCTCGGGGAGCCGAACCAATCTTCGAAATTGCCCGACCTTGGCAGGCTCCAGGCCTTATATCGGCTCTTCGTTCGTCCGTCGGGAGTTTTAGTTCTTCGCGACGACGGCTGGGGGACTTCCCAGCTGAGTTCGGGGATGCCCTAGCGCTTTCGGGCCGCTGTCCGACTATTCAGGGCCTCGGAAGGATACGGTAGCCGTGATCGGTGAGCTCGGCGGCGGCCGACTGAACGGCTTCTTTCTGAGCTTCGCGAGTCTCCCCCGGCCATGTCAGGTCCCACCGCTTTGTCCCCGTGTTCGCCCGGGAGTTGAACTCCGCCGAAGTGGCGTACCGGCCGACGATTTCAATCACGTCATTTGCGACGCTCTCGTTCACCAAGAGCTTCGAGAGGTTGAGCGCGACATCCATGTCCTTGTCTTTCGCGGTGTTCATCGGCTCTTCCGTTCGTCGGTCGGGACGTTGTGCTGTTGCGTCTTTGGCTCGGCAGCGATGTTGGCAAGCTCGGACACGTCTCCGGGCTCCCATCCCATTGCCCTGTACTTGAGGATTGTTGTCTGTTCGCGCGCGACGATGGCGTTGCCGTCACTGACGGGCGAATCGAGGAGTGTGGCGATCCGGGCGAGCCAGGTGACATCGTCGATGTCGGCGGCTTCGAGGTGCGTCAGTTTTCCACGGGCTTCCAGGATCTCGTCCGGTGAGTACGTTTTTGCTGTCATGATCAAACTTTCTACGTGTTGTGAATTTGCTGGTTCGGCACAAACCATCCGCAGCGGTTTTTTAGACCGATGGGGCTGGTTGAGGGCCGGAGACCGCATCCCCGGTTGGACGGCCCTTCCGGGGATGTCCTTCATGTGTGCGGCGTCCTGTCAAAACCTCACCGGTTGCTCCGCAACCGGCTCAGAATTCCCGAACTACCTGCTATGTGTGCGGACTGTCGGCAAACTCTCTCCACATGGGCCAGAATTAAGCAGTGAGCCACGCGGGGACCAATTCAATCCATATAGGGGACGCCCGGAGCGTTTTGCCCGAACTCATCGCCGACGGGCACGGGAACTCCGTGAAGCTGTGCTATCTGGATCCCCCGTTCAACACAGGCGGAGCTACGGCAACAAGGGGCCACTATCGGGACCACAGGACCTCCGGCGCCTGGACAGAAATGATGCGCGAGGTCATGCACAGCGTACGAACCCTGCTGCGCGACGACGGGTCGGTATGGCTTCACCTGGACGCCAATGAGCTGAGCAGCGGACTCCAGATCTGCGAGGCGGTTTTCGGCGCCCGGAATTCGGTCACAATCATCACCTGGGAAAAGACACGGCGACCGGCGTTCCTTCACGGACAAATCTCGTCAGTCACGGACTACATCGTTGTCTTCGGAAAGGACCGAAGGAGACTGGCTCCGTTCACCGAGGGTGTCACCGAGCCAGGCAAGAGGATCCCCCTTGCGCACAGAGGAAACCCGGTCGCTCAGCTGGTCTTTCCACCAGGCACAGTGAGATTTAACTGTGCGGACAAAACATATCTTGCGGGGGACCATTCCTCTCCCGGCATTGACGCCCGACTGCTGGAAGACGTCACCACAGGTGGTGGCCGCAATGAGACCTGGCTTCGGATGAGCCTGCCCTCACGGTATTCGGCAGCCAAGCTCGCCCGGCTGATTGCTGAGGGGTCAGATTTCCTCATACCGAAAGTGCCATTTCGTCCCAGCCTCATCGCGGCCGGCGGGAAGCCGAAGATGATCAGCAATCTATGGTCCTGGCAATTGGAACCGGTCGAGACCAACGAGGATGCTGCCAGACAGCAGGGCCTTCTGAATCCGACCCGCCCCTTCAAATCGGCCAAGCCTGAAGGGTTAATCGGGCGCATCGTGTCGGTGGCCTCCAAGCCTGGCGACCTCGTCCTGGATTGTTTCGCCGGGTCGGGCACGACCGCCGCGGTCGCGGACAAACTTGGACGAAGGTGGATCGCGGTCGAAGAGCAACTGCAAACGGCGAATGACTATCTCAAGCCACGGTTGGCTCATGCTGTCGTACCCCGGTTGGGAGAGACGGCAGAACCGAAGATCGCCGGCCTGCTGCCGGACAGCCAGCCGCAGACGGCGTAGCCGGTTGCCCCTCTCTCGCTTGCCGACGCTCCGCAAGTGGCCGCACCGGCTGACCTCGGTGAAACCCCCAGCTCTAGTCCTACCGTGCTGACGCGCGTTCGAGGGCCCGGTAGACAGTCCCACGAGAAACGGAAAACAGATCCGCGAGTTCGCTAACGGTGTGGTCGCCGACAATGTGCAGAGCCACTAGATGCTCCTCCTGCTTAGGGTTGAGCTTCGGTTGCTTGCCGCGGAGCCTTCCCCTAGCTTTGGCTAACTGCATGCCCTGTCGCGTCCGGGACCGGATCAAATCAGACTCGAACTCGGCGACCATGGCAAGGGCGTTGTAGAGCAGGCGGGCCGTGGGATCCTTTGGGTCGTGGACCGAGGTTCCCAGCTGGAGACTCACGCCCATGCTTGTTAACTCCTCGACGATGTCGCGGGCGTCGGGCAAGGATCGCGCCAGCCTGTCCAATTTCGCCACGACAAGTACGTCAGATTCGCGGACTGCGGCCATAGCCTCACGAAGACCTGGGCGGTCCCGGTTGGTTCCGGTCAGCCCGTGGTCAAAATATATGCGCGTGGCGCCAAGCTCGCGCAACTGTTGGCGTTGGGCGGCGAGGTCCTGCTGTGCCGTACTGCATCTGGCGTATCCGATTTTCATCTTCTTCTCCATCGTGTTCGTTTAGCCCCCGTTCTCCGGACAGTTCACCGGACGGGTCTTACGGACGCACTTAGTGGGGACCTTGCGTGTTTTCCTGTGTGTACCGGTAGCCGATCCCCTAACGGACACCTGGTGGTGGACCTGACAGGGGCGACCCCTCTCACTCCACTGCGGCGAGGTTGATCAACATCTGTGCCCTCCACGCGGGTTCGGTCAGGAGGAATGCATGGGCGACAAAATCGACTTCAAACTCCCCGGAGAAGGAGAGCTCCTCCAGGGCCTCCCCGAACTCGAGCAGCCTGTCCTTGGGGTTGTCCTCCTCCGGATAGACCGCCGCGCAGAACTGGGACATCCATTCCTTCGCTGCTGCCAACGTTTGGACTCGGGGGACGACTTCCGCGAATGCGTAACCATTGTCGCGGTCCGCCAGAATGGTGTCCTGGTGGTCTGCGACCCAGCCGGCTGAGTATGGAACAGCGTCCTTGAGGTGGAGGGCTACGGCACCGAGGAACAGCACGTCCTCGAGCATGTCTTCGATGACGCCGTAAGGCGAGCTACTGATCCCGTCGCTGGCCCTTTGGATGGCCCCCGGATGATAGCGGTAGTGCTCGTACATGTACTTCTCCTCTGAGCGGCTGATTGTGTACCCCTCATGTGTGCGGAGCGCGGAAGAAGTCTCACCACTCCCGGCAACTGGAATGACCCAAACGAAACACAGGTGGCGGTGCGCCGTCTGGAAACACCCCTGGGAGTGTGGGGAAGATTGCGCCCTGTAACAGCGGCCGCACCGCGGCAGGACGGCTGAGGTGCGGTCGATTGCCGAGAGTCGGGGGCGGTCATCCTGCGAACAAGAGCGAATGCGCATCGTGCTGCTTGGGGCCCGCGGTTGCGGGCCCCAAGCGTGAAGCGTGTTACTTGTCGTTCCTGGACGTCATCGATCTCACTCTTCTGGACGCTGGCCATCGTTGAGGAGGACGGCCACCTCGATGGGGACACCGGAGATCTTGTTGTGTCGGTGTGTGGACTTGGGCTTGCCGCCCGACTCACCGTTCCTCGTGATGAATTGCGGCGTGAGTTTTTCTTCCCACGCTGCCCGCCATCCGACAGTCGGCTTCTGGCCGAAGGGGACAAGGTCCTTGTGGGCTTTCTGCGCGGCGTTGAAGGCAGTGTCCACCGCGAAGAGGACGACTTTGTGCGGTTGGCGGTTTTTGTCCATGAGGGTCACGACGGTGCCGATGTTCTTCCCGGAAGCACGGAGGGCTCCGTCGTGACCTCCGGCCGCCCAGCCGAGCCTGCTGTTGACCATTGCTTCGGACTCCCCCGTCCCCTCGATCGGAGGCCGGGATGGGTCTTCGCCCGAGATAACGTGGGCTTCACCGGACGCGAGGAGCTGGGCCAGTGCCCTGACAAGAGAAATGCCTGGCGCTGACTGCTGGTTCTCGGCGTGGGCGTTGGTAACCAGCTGGATGACCGACATGGACATGTCCCCGTCCACGGCGAACTGTTCGACGAAGTCATCGTCCATGTCCAGCTCCCGTGCAAGGTTTTCGAGGATAAAGAACGTCAGCAGAACGTCGGCGGCCAGAGTCGAGATCCGTTCCTTATTTCCCGAGGCAGCCCCCATCTCCGTCATCAGGTCCTTGATCTGGCCCTTCAGCTGTGTTCGGGCGCGTTCCAAGTTTTTGGCGTAGTAGGCCCAGCCCCCGGGGCATGTCGTGGCGGCGTAGCGGATGTACTTGATCAGCTGGAAGGTGAACCGGGCGGGCGTGCCGCGTTCGAGTGCGAGATCGTTCAGGGCGTCGGTAGGTGCACTGTCCGGGTGCAGTTTGCCTTTGCCCATGTAGATCGGGATGATCCGCTCCCTGACAGAGGGAGTGCTCAGTTCGTTCTCACCCGTCATGATCAGCTGCGTCATCGGCTTGTTCGATTTCTTTGCCGTCATGTCCGAGTTCATGCGCAGCTTCGTGGCGTTGTTGAAGATGGCGCGGGTGATGTCGCCGAGCTTGGCGTCCTCCTGTTCCGCCTGGCGGCGCACAGGTGACGGAGCCAGGTCATCGATCACCCAGATAGGGGTGCGAGCAACGGCGTTCTCCATGGCCGCCACCGTGTCCTTGGCCGAACCGGGCAACTCCTCGTGCCAGTCGCCGCGGTGGCGGGCCCAGAAGTGCATCATGTTTTCAGCCAGAAATCCTTTGCCCTTGCCTTTGGGCCCATAGATATAGACGGTAGCCTTTGGGCGGAGGGGGATGGTGGGCCGCAAGGGGACGACCACGGCGAGAGTGGCAGTGGACAGATCGGTCCAGGCCCCGGAGTGGACGTAGGCGTTCATGATGGTCCGGAAATTCCTCCGGGTCTCCTCACGGAATTCGTCGTCGTCGAAGTCACCAGTCTCGTTCTCGCCGACACCGTACTTCTGGACAACCTCGATCTCGCGGGCGCTGACACCAGGCAGCACGTTGGAGGTGGCTTCCGCGCCGCCGACGATTTGGTCCCCGACGACGAATACGGGGTCACCGTCCTGAACTGGGACCCAGCCCATCTGCATCCAGCGTGTCTTCAACGCAATCTCTTCAGGCCGGTTCGACTTGATGGCCGAGAGCCAGTTCTTGCCTTCAGGGCCCGAGGGAGGCCATTCCGGGTGGAGCAGCAGCGGTGGCGGGATCGAGGCTTTCTTCCGGTCCCATTCTTCGGGCTTGTAGCCCAGGATGGATTCGGGGCCGGTGATGGTGGCGGTATGGTCACGACCGTTGAGGTGCCAGGAGACCTCGATCTCGACCTGCGCGTCATCGATGTCCTCGTTCTTGACGTTCGGGTTGAAGATGCCGGTCTTCAACTCCTGGTCGGTCGGCTGGCGACAGGCTGTCAGCGCCACGACGCGGCCACCGATATTGGTGCGCTTCTCCCACCGGTACTCGCGGATGGTGCCGGCGCCGCTTTTAACGGCAACACACTCTTCCACGAACTGGCCGGTTGATCCGACCCGCCAATTGCCGGGCTTGTCCTCGACGTTCCTTGCCGGGGCGTCGGGCATGACGTCGTCGAGCTGGTTAGTCAGGGCAGCCCAGTTGCCGTGCTTGGCCAAGAAGTCGTCCACGCCGGCCTTCGCCATCGCCCCGTTGTCTTCGGCGGTGACCTCCGGATTCAGGTACAGGACCTCGGACATCTTGGACTTGTCCAGCAGCTGGGTTGAGAGCTTGTTCGCGGCAGCGTGCACGGCAGGGTTGACGGCGATGTCGGCGTCGAAAGCGATCCAGCCGGTGCGGTCCTTGAGGGTGATTTCGCGCCAGTCGACGGCGTTGCCGGAGGCGTTGTAGACACCCCCAATTGAGACGATCAGGACCCGGTCGTTCTGGGGGATCCTCTCAAGCAGTTCACGAAGCTTGGCTACCGGGTTCTCGACCCCTTCAGAGCGGAGTTCGGAGTAGCTGATGCCGTTGTGAACCAGGTATGCAGAAAGTGCGGAATCGCCCTTGAGCATCCCTTCGGCGAACATGACTACCGGCGTGGTATCGATCCAGTCGGTCGGGATGGCCGGGTGCACGTCCAGGGGTGTGCCGATGTTGGCGACGAATTCGTACTTCAGCGGTTTGCCGGCGTCGTTGTTTTCAGGGAATTCGGGGCGGACCTGGTAGGTGTGCGGGACCGGTTCTTGCCCCTCACGGGCCGCTTTCGCGCTTCCGGCCAGCGAGTACCACGGCATGAGCATGCCGTCCTTGCCCGGGGCCGAGAGGGACCGTTTGAAACGCTTACCCTGGCTGGAATTGCCGACCACCTGCATGGCGCGGGCCATCTGGTCGTAGTTGGTTTTGTCGATCCGGGCGTAGCCGCGTGCGGCAGCGATCAGCGGCGCGACGCCGGAGTCGGCCAGCTTGTGGGCGCCGGAGCCGGTAATGCTGGCGGCGTAGTCAGCCGGCCTCCACTGCGGGAGGCCTGCCTCCATCTGAGTGGTGTCTTCCGTTCTGCTCGTTCTTCTGCGATCCTCCACGGCGACGGATTCAGGCATGGCCGCTACCGCCTGCTCCGTACCGAAGGGACCCTGGTCAATGAGTATTTTTATTTGCTCCACGGCTTCCCTATGCGTCAACTTCGCTGACGGCCAACAAAGCCGTCCTATGACGGGTCACAAACCGCCGACCGGGCCAACGACGGGGAGCTGCCGGCCGCGGCGTCCAGCAATCCGGTCCTCACTTACGCCGCAACTATCAGCACTGGCTCGTCTGGCCGGACAGCCGCCTTCCTACACCGCCCCTTTAACCTTTCCGACCCGGGTTGGACCAACGTGTCTAAGACTGGAACCCGCAGATGCAGAGGGAAAAAGAGCCTCCCCTCTACCTCTTTAGACCTTTAGACCAGTTAAAGAAGTAGAGAATAGGCCGCTGACGCTTTCTCACATCCGGCCCAAAACCGAGAAAGAACAACCTCCAGCCCTACTGCTCTCCAAGAAAACGGTCTAACGGTCTAAAACAGAAGCGATCCCGCCCCGAACGGGGCTCTGGACCGCGCCTGCACTGCGATGTCGGTTTCGACTGAGAGGTCCAAGGCACCGACAGCAAAGCCGCCCCAAGTCGAAACTGGTGCGGGAGCCTCCGCTGCCTTCTTCACGCTGAGAACATGGGAAACACACGCGTGATGTTCAACCCGCGGCTTGTCAGCCCGCACGGCGGCGGGATCAACCGCGTCGACCCCTCGGCCACGACCAGCCGGACGGTCGTGCGTCGACATGGCGGCGGCATTGGCGTCGTCAGGATCCCACTACCATCAGCACATCGCACAGCGGTAGCCGATAATCGTCGGCCCCTGCGGGCGGCGATAGCCGACAAGCGCAGACTCAGGACGGCTGTCAAGTGCGTGCGATATAGAAAGAGGCTCGACTCTGACGAGTCTCGCCTGTGATCTCTGTCCGCTTCCAGATCGACAACCAACCCAACTGCCCCCTCCCCCGGATCCCAGTCTCCTGACATTCCTACTAACCAGCGCCGTGCCGGACAGCGCTGCCGCTGCCGTCCCAGAAGTACCAGCGGATTCTCGCTGGCTCGCCCGCTTCGAGACCTCCGTCACCGGGCGGCTGTCCGTTCAGGCGCCTCACAACGCTGTCGCCCGGCGCGCCGACCACCGCAAGCCGCCCCCTCTTACCCCAGCGATCTCATTCCGCGTCATCGGTTAGTAGCGAAACAACCGCTCTACTGCGGCCGTCCTGCACTACAGCAACCGGAAGTAAGGGAAACGGCAGCCCCGTTCCAGGTCCGAGTTGGGCAATTTGCGGCAATTTGCATCCGCGCTTCTGGCAGGCTAAGAGCTGCAAATCGGTGATGTTTCTCGGCGGGCAGCCTTTGTCCCGGCGTCTACGCATGTTCCTTTGTATGAGCAACCTATTGCGGCAGACGCCGTCATCATCGAAGAGATCCTCCCGAAGGTGCCGAGGATCGCACGTCCAGGACATTCCCGCATCTCCCTCTACCGGACCCCGTGCCGAGAGCTCGAGAAGGGGTGTCCAGCACGACTCTCCGTCCGCGGCCTTCGGCAGCACGACCGGCAGGTGTTCCGAGTGAGCGCGCAGCACCCCCGGCGAAAGACGCCCGAAAGCATCCACGCCTCGATGCTGCCGTCTGCGTGCTCCCTGGATGCCGTCAGCACCGCCCAGCGCGTCGACCCATATTGGGACGAACTTTGGGTTCCGGGGTCGCACGCCAACTGGACTACCGCGTACGCCGAACGCTATCGCCGTGACCATGGAGCCGCACCGGGCGTCCCGCCGCGCCTCCTCATGGAACATGACGAATACCTGCCCCTGCTGACCACTAACCGAGGCCGGGTAAACCGCCAGAACGCTTGGTCCGTCATGCACGCCTACCGCACTGTCACAGCAGAACAACTCGCCGCGTTCACCGGGTGCCGGACGTTTCTTGATTACCGGAGCGCACCCCTGGCCGCTTCCTTCGCCAGCGACCTTACCGATTTCGGCTGGTTCCCGGTTCCGCGACGATTGGCCGGCATCCACCCCGGCAGGAACATCTTGTACCGGCCAGCAGCCACGGACGTCTTCAAACGCCTGATTGCACCGACCCTGACCGACCCCGAACTACTGACCGTAACCGGCGGCCAGCCCTGGTCCTCCGGCGGACAATACGACAGGCACAACGTCCTAGGAGCCGAACTGGCCCTCAGAGCTGCCGAGGTGTTGCCCATGGGGACAGTCATGGGCGAATCGTTCGCCTCAGTGGACCTGCTCTTGGGCAGCGGACTCGGCAAGACGGTTAAAAAACCGGACAACCGCCGCGCCGACGGCGTGATCGTCCGCTTGGACGGTCTGCGGATTGCATACGAGATCACGGCAACCGCGTCACGAGGCCTAGAGAACAAGGTCCGTCGGTGGGCACAAGCTCTGGCGGCACACCCGCTCGAAACGTCGGGGCTGGTTATAGTTTTCATCGCAGCCCCGCACCCCGACAGAAAAGACGGAAAGAACCCTCTCACAGCCATCCGCAATGCCGTTAGCGACGTCCTTCGTGACTTCCCCGGGACGGGAACAGACTCCCCCGCCGCACGCATCGGCGTCGCGTCCTGGGCCGACTGGTTCCCTGCCCGCCACGAATTGAGCGAGCTCTTCTTCCGGCTCGAAGCGGATTTCGCCATCGGTGACGGAAAAGGCGCCGCGAAGTGGGCACCGCGCGGGCTCCTCGACGAACAAAAGTTCGAGCCGTGGAAGACCTTCGACGCGACGGCCGTCATCGAGAACGCGCCGCTACTTGGTGCGACGCCGTACTGGCTCCGCGAATCCGGGAAGGATTACACAAAGCTTATCGGCAGCCCCATGGATCGCTCCGGTGAGCCAGTACCTCATCCGACACCCGCCAATCCAAAAACGGCGAAAGGACGGCAACTCGGGGCCGGAGTAGGCTCTGCGAAGGATACGCAACTCCCTCGCAGGCTCCGGATCATCGGATGACGAGCAGGCATGTTGCTCTGGGGAAACCGGCCGCGACGCCGGACCAAGGATCTAGCTGGCGTTACTCCCGGCAGCTGAGGACTCGTAGGCTCGCTCCGTGCTGCCACGGTCCACCCATTCCTGATAGGCCGCTTCAGCGAGCGTCTTCACCCGCGCCAACAGGGCGGCGGGTGCCTGGGAAATATCAAGCGGGAACTCGACAATGGACACCGAACTGTTAGTGACCCGCCGCGTCCGAGCCTGGCCGGGCCCCGCGTAAATCAGCCATGCCGTCGGCACGGTCAACGCCGTGCAATACGCGAGCATTTGATAGTAGTCAGCATTGGGATACCCGTCGGCCGCAGACGCTGCTTTGTACTTCGCATCGAACACCATCGCGGGTGCGCCGCGTACCGAATGAACGATGTCCACTGCCATGCGGACACGATTCCCCATCTGGCCAACTTCAGCCTCATCCAGGAATGTCTCGTATTGCCCGCTGGTATCGCCGGGATAGCCGTCAAGCGCCTCGCGAAGCGAAGTCGTAACGAAGTCCTCGAACACCTTGGCCATGTTCACAACGAAAGAAGCGACGGAATGGCGTCCTAGGCCGGCCTCGGCCGACATATTCCGAAGTATGATCTCCGCCAAGCGGAGGGCCGGAACATAGTGCTCGTTGAGACGCGATTCTGTCCAGGGAGGTAGCGTGGCTCCGAACGGTAGCTCCGAGACTCCGTCCAGCTTCGAATCCAAGTGGGCGAGCTTCCAACCCACGTCATGGGAAAGCCTGGGGACCTGCATCATCAAGCGTATGGCGGCCCGCAGGATGCGATTCTCGGCGATGTCAACGGTGAAGTCGTCGTAGGCGACCTCCAACGGCAGGAGCATCCCGGGGCGGCGGGTCATCTGGTCGCCCACACGGATCCGCCCTCGGACTGTCCGGAGGGCATCCTCAACGTGGACGTACCCACTAAGCGCACCGCGTTCCAGCGCCCGCAACCCCTGGCGGGCCAGAGATTCGCCAAGGGCGGCGAACAGGTCGGTGTCTTCGATGCCCGCAACGTCTTCCGGACGGAAGCCCGGGTTCGTGGCGTAGCCGAGCAGGAACAGCAGCCGGCTGAGACCGACCTTCTGTTTTGGCGTGACCTCGACTAGAAGGTTCCCCACCTGGACAGCCCCCACAGTTCCCGCGGGGAGCACCGTCCACAATCCGCCGTGAGCAGGAAGTACCGTCACCAGCCCGGTGTCCCGGAGCGTCGCGGCGACTTCCGGATCCAGCTCAACTGCATCCGCCGAACTTTGCAACTCGTCGAGGACAATGGACCTGAGCATCAGGAGGACGTGTCTTCCGAATCCGTCAACAACTGCTCGAGCTCCTCAGCGCCCTCACCATCCAGCACCTGCTCGACAGACAGCAAAGTAAGATCCACCGGCCCAACCGCGCGCGCCGCCTTTCGCCTCATCGCCGCCAGCCCGAACTTCTCCCGGACTTGGTCCCGTTTCAGCCGCCCAAAGTACTGTTCCTCCAGCAGCGGCAGCAGCTCGTACTTCCAGATTTCCTCGAGCCCCTCATCGGTCTCAGCATGGGGCTTCATGAAGTACGACGGCCCAATCATCAGGTCGCGGTTCGTATCCTCAATCTCGTTGTTTAAAGCGTTGAGGAGATCGGCCCGCAGTGAGGGTTTGCCGTTCGCTCTGAGGAAGCGTTCGAGCAGCCCCGAAATCATGCCGTCCTGGGGGTGAAGCTCGACGAATGCGAAGCGGCGCCTGATGGCGGCGTCCACCATCGCGATGGACCTATCGGAGGTGTTCATCGTGCCGATGATGAACAGGTTGGGCGGCAGCGCGAAGACCTTGTCCGGGTTGTACTGGAGGTTGATTCCCTCGTTGCGGTACTCCAGCAGGTAGTACAGCTCGCCAAAGATCTTGGCGAGGTTGCCGCGGTTCATCTCATCGATGATCAGAAAATACGGCTTGTCGCGGTTGCCTTCAGATGCCGCTTCGTCGGCGATACGCCGCAGCGGCCCCGCTTCGAGGCTGAATGCCACGTTCCCGTCCTGGCTTTTCGCCGGCCGGTAGCCCTCGAAAAAGTCTTCGTAGGCGTACGAAGGGTGGAACTGGACCGTCTTGACGTGGTCGGAGTGCTCCTCCCCCGCCAAGAACTTGGCGATTGCCGTTCCCAGAAAGGTCTTTCCCGTTCCAGGAGGGCCGTAGAAGACGATCTGCTGCCGGGTCTGGAGGAGCCGGATCACCTCCTGCAGGTGCTCCAGGTCCACGTGCAGCTTTCCTGCCAGCTCTGGCGTGGCTTTCTTCAGGTGGGGTACGACGGCGATTTGCGCCACGGGCGCCACAACTTCTGTCTCGTTGTCGGGGTCAGCTTCCACACCGAACCAGGCTGTGATGATGGAAAGTGCTTCGGTAAGGTCCACGACTGACCCTTGCTCGGCCAGCAGCCGCGGCAGGGGTGCTGGCATGTCTTCATTGCTGATCGGCGTCTTCTGCCACGCGACAGCGCGTCGCAAGCGGGACGTCGCGTCCTCGACGTAGTGAGCCTCCCCGGTCACGACCCCTAAATAGAGGCCATCTTCGAAGGCCGTGAGGACGAAGTCGTCCACTTTCATGATGCTGAGGAAGCGATGGTATTCCATGGCACGGAGTTTGCGCTCCGAATATTCGATGTGCTGGTAGCCCTTATTGACGGCCGCCTGTATTTGGCTCAGGTTCGATCCTGGCGTGGGTGACCCAAGGTGTTGCGCGGGGGTGGACACGAACCCGTCCCCAAGCCACGGGTGCAGCATGGTCGTCCCTGCCTGGCTCTGCCTGACCAGCCACGCCCGTTGTCCGGAGTCTTCCGCGCCTGCCCGCCACTGGCTCAAATAGGGCTCGCTGTACCATTCCACGAATTCATTCGAGTTGCCCTGTTGGACGAGTCGAATGGCGTGGAGGTCTTTGGCAATGGCGGCCTCGTCGTTGTCGTTTCGACCTGTTGCACCGCCAATGACGCCTGCAAATGCGTGCCAAATCTCTGTCCGGTGGTCCCGCTTTACAACGGGGGGCAAGTATCCCGGCCACGCGATGTAGTCCACGCTGTAACGGATCATGGGGCGGTCATCGGGGACTGACTGGGTGATGTCGCGAAACGCCCAAGGATCCGAAAGCGCGGCTTCAATCAGGCTCATTGGTTGTGTCGCTACATGCTCAACGAGCCGAGAGAGCCATTTCATGTGCTCTGCGACTTGGATGTTGAATCCGACACCACCGTGGAACGCACCTTCGGCGCCCAGACCCTCCTGAAGCGCCGGAGGTAGCGGCACTTCGTCCTGTTCGATCCAGGAAAGAATCTTCTCGATCCTGGCGACCTTTGTTTGGGCGCCTACGTTTGAGAGGGGCAATACCTGCAGGTAAGCCAGTTCCGCCGCCAAGAGGACCACGCCGCGGCTGGCACCTTGCAGCTGACGCTCGAACTTCGCCATGAAGGTTCCGGGGCCGACGTCGAGCTCGCTTCTTCTTACCAGCTCGCGAGCGTTCTCAACTGTCCACGTTGGCGTTGCGCCGTCGATGACGGAAGGCGCGCTGCGAAATCCGCTCTCGAGGATCAGTCGTCCTGCGGCTTCGAGCTGGGGAGCTATCGTGGCAGCAGGAGTGCTGAGATCGACCTCGGCAGCCGCGGCCTTGTCTCCGCGCCATTTCCGGAAGTTCACAACGTCCTGGGAGGCCCATTCGTCCGTCGGATCGGCGTTGATGACCGTCCACATGATGCCCTGGGCTTCCAAGCGGTCAAAGTCACCGAGTCCCGCAAGAGCCAGCTCCGACCGGAGCTGATCCAGGACGTCCAGGAACGCGTCATAGCGTCCTTGCGGAGTCCGTACGGCGTCTTTGTAGTCAAAACCGATTATGTTCCAGAACAGTCGGACCGCTTCGGGACGGTATGGCGGGAACTCGGTCGGATTCACAGCCATGAGCAGGACAGAACCCACGCCGGTGGCGATACCGTCTGAAAGCTCCCGGGAGTTCAGCTCCTTGAACCCGGTGACCAATGCATTCAGCTTCTCTGTTGTGGGCTCGCCCGACCAAAACCGCGTCAATAGACTTTCCAGCTTCTGCGCCGAAGCATCGTCCAGCTTGTCCATTGCCCCGATGGTTCTGTAGTTGACTAGGTTCGTTGTCCGCAGGGCCCGAATGAAGTGTGGGTGCCACGCAGGATCCCCTGCCAGCAGTTCGTCCCGAACTACCGCGAGCCTTGACGCCAGTACTCGCTTGTAGTCGTTCTCTTCCGCCGCGAGATTGACGGTTTCGATGAACTTGTCGGCAAACTCGATGAACTGAGTCCAGTTCAAGTTCTGTGTCATGCGGACATCTCCTTAGCGGGGTGGCGGGGGCCTTGGCCGGGCGGCGGGGTAAGCGTCGATTCAAAGGCGACACCGGTCTTGATGGCGTCCTGCATGGCGTCGTAGGCCTCAAGAATGAGGCGTTTGGTACGGTACTCACCGAACTTCGCTTCTTCTTTTCGTTTGACGATTGGAAATGTTTCTAAGATGTACTCCGCGTCGCATTGGGACAGTCCATAGAGGTGGAAGAATGCAGCATCGATTTCACTTCTGAGCTTCATCCGGCGCGATGAGTCCCAAACGAACGGTGCCCCCTCGCAAGGGAAGCCCTCCATATCCCATGCGGTATATACCAGTTCTCTTATTCGCACTGAAAGCCAAGCTCCGAGCTCTCCATTTCCCCAAGCTGTCGGATTCTCGAATATTGACGGGCTTAGAACTGCGAACTGCTTCAAGTAAAAATAATTCATCGTCACGGAGGGCAGCTTTTGCCGCGCCACGTAATCCAGAACGAAGGAATTCATCGCCGCCATCAGAAGCTCGCGCTGGCCGGTCTTGACAAAGTACAAGGGGAACTTGTTCCCTACGGCGGTGACCGGCAAAGCAGTGGACATCAAGGTCCGCTCGTTTGTCGCACTCGTTATGTCGGCAAACCCGCTCAACCACGTATCAGAGACTGCCGCCATTTCCGTCGCCGCAACCCAATACATAGGTATGGCGAATCTGTTTGGGTCAGCTTTATCCGTATCTGTGAGGTATCGAGGCTGACTTTGTCGCTGCACGGCCGTTGCGCTGCGGATGACATCAGCGGCTCGATGGTCAAAATGCGTGAGCATCTTGGCTTCGTACAGTGGCTGCATTTTCTCGTGCTGACCATGTACCGTCCGCTCGAAGATGTTGCCGTTGAGGCTCCAGCCCTCGCCTTCCAGCTGCTCCCGGGTATGGAAAAGGTGAGAGTCGTTAGACATGTGAAACATTGTCCTGAATGAGACGCCCCAGGGGTTGCCGTTGATGGGGTCGTTCTCGTTAATGAGCACGGGGACGCGGCGGTAAATGCCTAGAGTAATTTCTGCGTCGCGACGAGTGCGGAATATTGGCAGTGTCCCGGTATTGGGGTTGATGAGCTTGATTTCGTCCGGGCTAAGCTCAAATTGGGACACCGCGATGTCAGCCGGATCGTGCAGGAAGAAGGCGAAGGACGCGACTTCTTCCTTCGCCAGCCGTCCTGCCATCGTCAGCAGGCAGAACTTGAAGCTTCTGTGCACACCTTGAAACAAGGGCAAAGCATTTTCGAAGTCGTATAGCGCCGCGATGGTACTGCTATCCACCATGTCCTTAAAGAAGTACTGAGTGGTGGCGTCCGTGGCAATGCCCGTCGGGACGATCACGCCGGAGCGGCCGTGTGGGCCGGTCAAACTGCGGAAAAGCTCGGCAAAGACGGCATAAGTGTTAACGTCACCGCGGCCGTTGAACGGGTAACGCCCAGATGTGCGCATGCTGGCGCTCTGACCTTCCGCGTTGCGCTTGGCGGCCAGGAACTCGCCGTGCAGGATCGGGTCATCCTCTACGAGCCGCTTGATAAGCCGCGTACGTGCGGCAGCGTTCGGGGCCTTGGCAATTGACTCGTTCCGCGCCGCGAAGAACTCCTGTTCCTGTAGCTTCACCCGTTCCCATGGCGGGTTACCCAGCATGCAGGAGAAACCGCCGGGCCATCCCTCGGCGCCGACGTCCTCGCCCGACTCAGGGTCGCCAAAGACTTCCGGGAACTCTAGGTGCCAGTGGAAGAAACGGTATTGCTCAGCCAGCTGCCCGATCCTTGCCACTGTCCCGGCGTACCCGGCGGAAGAGCCGGAGTCGCCCAGCTGCCGGACGATGGATGAGGTGGGGGGTTCGGGTTCGCCAGCTTTCAGGGGCCAGACGAAGGCTGCGCACCAGGCATCCGCGTGGAGCCTCTTCTGCTCCATCTCCGTGGAATGGTCGAAGGCGTCGTAAGCCTTGGCTCGGGACCGGGCCTCCTCGGCGCTCGCCACGGGTTTGACCAGTTCGCGGCGCTGGCTGATCAGCTGCGCCACAGCCGACTGCCTGCCGCCGAAGCTGAAGGCGTCCTGCCCGAGTGAGCCAAAGAGCTTGTCCGCCTTCCGGGTGTTCTCGGCTTTGTTCCGCTTCTTTGCCTCCGCCGCGAACTTCTTGTCATCGCCCTCTAAGACCGAGAAGGCCCCCTCCGGCACGCCGCCGGCAAGCAGCGCTGGAGTTGTACCCAGCAGGCTGTTGCCGATCTTGATCCGTGCGTCCAGGAAGCCCAGCGGTTTCCCGGGTTGCATGGCTTCCAACCACAGGGACACCTTGGCAAGTTCGGCGGCGAGGTCATTCATGTCGACGCCGTAGATGCAGCCTTCCACCACGTCATGCAGTGAGCTCTGCACCTCGCCGGGTGTGGGCTCGTTATCGCCGGCGCGCACTTCGGCCAGGCGACGGGCAATCCGGCGGGCGGCGGCCACCAGAAAGCCGCCGGAGCCGGAGGCAGGGTCACACACGGTCAACGCAAGAAGCCGGGCCTCGGCGTCATCCGGTCCTGTCGCACCATTTACGGCCTGGTCCAGTAGCGGGTCCAGGGCGGTGTCCAACAGCGCGGACACCAGACTTGGCGGGGTGTAGTAGGAGCCGGTGGTCTTGCGCTCGTTCCCGGCCAGATGCGCAAGTTCAAAGGACCGCGTCTCGGTATCGACGCGGGGCACCAATTCCAGCAAAGATTCGTAAACGGAGCCTAGTTCCTCGGCCCCGAGATGTCGGTAGTCTACGGGCTGCAGACGGCCGGTCTTTCCAGCCACCCAGCCCAGGCCTCGGATGGCCTTGAGGAAGTCCTGGTTTGCCAACTCTGCACCCAGCAAGAGGTCCCCATGCGGTTGCCCAGCCAGACGTGCGGCGCGGGGATCGGGATCAAATAGTCCGCCCAGTGCCGGCAGGCCGACCACGCCGAGGCCATCGCCGCCCAGAGCGCCCAACACGAGTTTCTGGGTACGCCACAGGTCCGGGTGCGGGCCTCCGTCGCGGCTGCGGGACATCTTCCGCAGCCTCTGGGTGGAGAAGTACATCGCATAGCGGTGGCGGGCCTCGGTGGTTGCCGCCGGATCAAGGAGAGCGCCGCGATCTTCCACCACGAATAGGAACAGCAAGCGGTATGCAGCGCGAAGTAGGGCCTTGTGGAAGTCGCGATGGCTTAGATCCCCGGAATGCAGGGCATCCACGAGCCAGCGGTTGTCCGGGTGGCGCAGAAAGCCCGTGCCCAGGAAGCCCAGAGCCTTCTCGACGCCGGCGCCGAGCTTGTCGAGGGCCCGGGCTCCGGCCTCGACGGATTCACCGCGCCAGAGTTCCAGCCAGCAGTCAGATGGGGGCGCCTCGGAGCCACCGCGCTTGTCCAGCCGGGACTGGTGGCAGAGTTGCCAGAATAGCTGGAACTCGGAATAGAGATCCGACTCGAAGATGGTCTCGAGATCGAATTCGATGTATGCGGAGCCTGCCAGCGCGGTGGAGTCCCGCAGGAGACGGAGCCTGAGGCCGTTGCTGAGAATGGCCCAGAGGTAAGTGTCCTCACGGTTCAGGAATTCCTGCATCATCGCCTGGGGCGCGCGCCTGGCAGCACCTTCAACCTTGGGGGCGCGCTTGTCCAGGTCCACGCCAGGGCCGAGCAAGTGTATGGGCACGGACTCCCAACGGTGCGAGACGGGGTACGCCTCGCCGCCGATCGTCAGGCCTCCGGGTGTCACCGGAACCTGCCCATAGCCGAGCTCGCGAAGGAGCACCAGAAGCCACTTCTGCCGGGCATCGCCGGTGCCGGCGCCTTGCCCGTCCGGGCGTTTGGCAGAGTCGGATTCGCGCCAGGCGCTCCAGGCACCCTGAAGGTACATCCATGTCCGTGAGGCCGCGTCGCGGACCGTTTCCGTGCCGGCAAGGTGGAAACTGGCGGGAGACATGCTCCTGGCGTCGTTGACTTCCCCGGCCTGGATGCGTCCCAGCAATGAGGGGGGAACGACGCCTCCCACGACGGTGATGGCTTGGAATGCCGTGCTCATTTGGTGCCTCCGGCCGGGCTGTAGACGTAGACGCCCAGGATGTCTGCGGGAAGATTCGGTGCGACCGTGAGGCCTCGGATGCCTAGCTGGCCGGCACGGTCGCCACGGGCGGCGATCCTGACCTCGCGGTGGGCATCACGGATCTGGTCGGCCACCTCGCGGGCTTTCTGGTCCAGCTGATCCTTCAGCTGGTCCAGAGATCCGAGGATGGCGGCCATCATGTTGGTGACATCGCCGGCATTCGCGTCCGGTTTCGCCTGGAGCAGCGCTTCGACGGCATCTTCCGGGAGCCAGACGGGGTTGTGCGGCATGCCTGTGAAGGCCAGGACGCGGGCCTCCTCTGCCATGTCTGTCTTGTCGCCGAGCCGCGCGGGAAGCACCAGCTTGGTCCGGAAGCGCATCAGGAGGGCCACGGTAAGTTTGTCCACCGCGTTGGTTTTGATGAATCCGCAGCGGCGGGCCGGGCGTTCATTGCCCCTGAGTTGCGCGTCCAGGGCGGAGTTCAGGACGTAGTTTGCCGCTGCAGCGACGACGGGGTCCGTACGTACCAGCACTGAGGTGTGGTGCGGGGCCGGGAAGTCGTTGACGAAGCGGATCTTGGAATCCGAGCCCAGGGCGTTGCGGATGCCCGGCACAGCCGCTGTCAGCTCGGCCACAAGCCCATCGGGAGTGGTATCGACGTGCGCGCCCGTTTCTTCGAGAGCTGCTTTCACAAAGGCCGCGACGTCGTCGGGGTCGCCCAGGCTGTGCCGGGCTGCGTCCACCACTTTCTGAACTTCTTCCGGGCGTATGGCATTCTGCGCGAAGCGGGAGCGGCTGAGCTTCTCCTGTTCCGCGCTGCTTCGCCATTCAGCGTCCAGTTCCTCGGCTTCCGGGGTGAGGCTGAACAGCTCCAGCTGATCGCCGTTCTTGCCGCGCATCATGATGCCTTCGAGGAGCGCGGCAAGGATCTGATCACTGCGGGGCGGGACGGGTACGCTGATGCCCAAGTCCCGGCGAATGCTCTCATGCTTGCGCAGCAGGACATCAAGCACGATGCCGTCGATACCGTTGTCATCACCGTAGATGGTGAGGGCGCGGACGGTATCCGACAACTGTCCGAAACGGTCCACCCGCCCCTCGCGCTGTTCGTGGCGGGTGGGATTCCAGGCGAGGTCATAGTGGATTACGGCTTGGAAGCCGTCCTGCAGGTTCACACCCTCGGACAGGCAGTCTGTGGCCACCAGCACCTTCGGAGTGTCGCCGGCGCGTTCCGCCTGCGCGGCGATGCGAGCGGCGCGTTCCTCCGAGGGCAGTTCGCCGGTGACTACCTCGACGTCGAACTTCCTCTTCCCAACTTCCCGCAGGTACTCCGAGACGTAGTGTGCGGTTGGGATGAAGCGGCAAAAAACGATGGGCTGGAAGCCCTCGGCAATGAGCGCTCGGATGCGCTTGACCAAGAGCTGAAGCTTGGCGTCCTGCCCGGGGTTGGCCTGAAGATCCCCCGCTGTCTTGAGGAACGCATTGAGCTGACGTTTTTCCCACGAAGTTTCATCCAAGGCATCCGGCCGGGAGCCGGGCACGACGTCGATGCCTTCGCCGCCGTCGTCCTCCACCTGGTCCATCACCACTGCCATGCCGCGCTTCTCGGCGGCGGCGTCCGATTCAGCATCTTCAGCGACAGCACGGGTGCTCAGGGTAGCGGCCGCGGATGCAGGCGAGGAAGCCATGGCACGCAGCAAGGACAGCGCGGACCACCAGCGGATGCGTTGGTCGCGTTTGCTGCCGGAGGTGTCCTGCACCTGGCCGCGGACGTAGTTCAGGACGGCGTCGAAGAACGCCCGGTGCTCCGGCGAGAGCTTATAGGCGACCTCGACTGTCTGCCGGTCGCTGGGGAACTTGGTGTCCGACTTCAGGTAGCTGCGGATGTCCACGCGGCGGCGCTGGACCATATGGTCCGCGAGTTTGCGGCGGCCCGTCTCGGTAGAGAGGTCCACGGTCTTGAGGCTTTTATCCAGCAGGCCGATCAGGTTGCGGAAGGCACCGTCGTTGCCGCTGTGCGGCGTTGCCGTCACCAGCACGAGGTGACGGTCCGGGTCATCGGCCAGTCCCCGCACCAGTTCGTACCGCTGCGTGCGGCCGACGCCGCCCTTGCCGGAATCATCGGCAGTGACGCCGTGGGCCTCGTCCACAATCACCAGGTCTGGTGCGGTCCGCATGAAGTCGTGGCGCTTGGACTCGGACTTGATGAAGTCAGTGGAAACGATCGTGTGTTTGAAATACTCAAAGATGGACTTGTCGTAGCCGGCCTCCCTCTGCAGCCGCTTCACTGTCCCTGGCAGGACCAGCTCGGCGTCAATACCAAACTTCTCAGAAAGTTCCTGCTTCCACTGCTGGGCCAGGCTCGGCGGGCATAGGACAGCGAGTCCGCTGGCGTCGCCCTGAGCCAGGAGTTCGGAGGCGATCAGTCCAGCCTCGATGGTCTTGCCAATTCCCACATCATCGGCGACCAGGAGGCGCACGACGTCCTGGCGGAGCGCCAGCAGCAGTGGGACGAGCTGATACGGGCGCGGGCTCACATTCAACCCTGCCAAGGAACGGAACGGGCCACCGCTGGAGCGGAACCCGATACGGAGCGCGTCGCGGAGCAGCCGGGCGCTGCGGTCATCGCCCAGATCGGTTGCCAGCGGCAGACCGAAGGACGCCGGGTTCACTTCCTCGATGGAGGGGATGACTCCGGCGATGTCGTGGGTGGTGCCGCCCAGGGGCTGGAGGACAAGGAAGTCGAGGGTGCTCTCGGGCAGAACTACCCATTCCCGGCCGCGGGCCGCTACCAGCGAGCCAACCGCAAACCTGTGCTCCTCCGTCGTACTAGTCACTCCACCACTCCAAATACGTTCGTGTATCCACTAACAAATGCTTCAATGTCTTCGTCCTGACGGCACCTGATGACGTTCCAGTTGCCGTACGTCAGTGCCAGGTCATCGACGGGAGGTCTGGACACGTCCTCCACAATCACAGCAATGCCCACCGACAACTTAGCGGTGTAGACGAAATCCACCACATTCCCCTCGATGCTGGGGCCGATTTCATCGGGCAGATTTCGCCCGTTCTGCAGCAGATAGTCCAAGAGGCTTTGGGCCCGCGGGCTAACCACAGTTCCGGGAGGCATAGCGTGCTTGGGTTTCGGCGTCGCTGCTGCGGCCACCGTGACAGCGCCGGCCAACTGCATCAGCCGGTCTATGACGAGCCTCCGGTCGATGATTTCGTGGTCACGCTGATTGCCGTAGGACAACAGGCACCGGTAGCAACCACGGACGCAGCTGTTTTCCATGTCGTTGCCCGTAGCGGCATCGACATGCAGAATTTCCAGCGCCTTGGCGGCGACCCTGGCCATGGCGTCCGGCTCGCTTTGCAGCCGGCGCAACACTCCGGCGCCGCCCTCCGCGGCCTCAATGAACAGCAGACGTCCCCGATCCTCACTGTCAGCCAAAAGCTCGCTGGAGAGCTCGGAGTCCTCCAACTGGAACACGGCCTCGATGCCGCGTTCCATGGCGAACTGCATGGTGGTTGCTTCTGCGGGCGTCACGTTCTCCGCCCAGCGGACGACGGCGATGTTGCGGCGGTCCTCAACGTAAGGCGTCACCATCTGCTTCTTTTTGGACTGTTCCACGGTCATGTCATCCGCGTCGGTGGCCTCACCCGCGTCTCCGGTATCCGCGGTGGCTTTCTTTTCCGACAGCCATTCGCCCGTGATGAGATCGAGCCAAAAGCCATGCCGATCCTGGTTGGCCCGGTTCCGTCGACCCAGGTTGGTCACCCGGACAGTCGCTCCGTCGCCGTAGTGCACTGCACCGATGGCTGCCTCCCCATTCAGCATCTGCGCATCGGAGCGGCCTGGCTTCTTACCGTGCGGGGCAAATCGGTAGTTCGTGACGAGCTGGAATCCTTGGCGGTTGCGTTCCTCCTCGTCCGCGCTGATCCGTTCGCGGCGGCGCGTGATGACGGACTGCAACTGCATCAGGTTTGACCAGCTGCCGGCCAGCGGTTCGTTGCACGATTCGCAGATGTCGAGTCCGGCCTCGCGCTGATGCAAGTAACCACAGGCAACGCAGACACGGGCCTCACCGAGGACAACGTCTCCCACGCCCCCGCCGTCAGAGTCCCGTGGCAGGCTGACACGCTTCACCTGGTACCGGGCGCCTTCATGGTAGATCAGGGAGTCCGGTCCGAACTCGCTTATCGCCAGGAAACGCGAGCGTTGCAACCAGGTGCTGTTGTTGTCCTTGCCTCTTCGGATGCCCGGGATGAAGGCAGCCAATGGCAGCCGCGGGAAAGAGTATCCCGGGAGGAAGCCTTCGGACGCCAAGTAACGCAGGGTGTAGAAGTCCGATTGGCCCTTGGAATCGCTGTCGTTGAGGAGGATTTCCAGGCGCTGCCCGGCCTCGCGGTGCCGGTTGGCCGCGGCCTCGCGTTGCTTGGAATCGGTCGAGTGATCCTGGCTGGCTCGGTGTGCAGCGTCCTGCTCGGTGATGGCACTCCGGTAGAGCTGTCGCCATCTCTCGCAGGCCTGATCGAAGTTGGCCAGAGCCTTGTCAATGACCGCATCGGACCATGATTCAGTCCACCACGACGTGTCCTTCAGTTCCCCTTCGATGCTCCGCAGGAGGACCTCTGCCGATGCCTTGGCGCGTTTCGCGGCCTGTTCATCAGCTAGAACATATCTGATCTCGGGCTGAAGAGGGTAGCTCTTGTCTTCAAGCTTGAGCAGCCCGCTCATGGACTTACCCAGACCCGAGCTGGTTGCGGCGAGGGTTTCAGCCAGCCAAATGGCGTGGACGTGGGATCTGATCAGGTCTTCGTTGGCGAAGTCCAACCGCGGCGGCTGGACCTGACCGGAAACCATGAGGTTCGAGCGTTCGAAGTAGTAGGAGTCGTGAGGGCTGCCTGTGGCACAGTAGGTCAGGACCAGGGCCGGCTGGCCCGAGCGCCCCGCACGCCCGCTGCGCTGCGCGTAGTTTGCCGGCGTCGGCGGAACGTTGCGCATCGCCACCGCATTGAGGTCGGCGATGTCGACGCCCAGCTCCATAGTTGGAGAACAGAACAGCAGAGGAAGTTCTGCTTCGCGGAACGCCTGTTCCCTGGCTTCCCGGTCTTCTGCACGTACCTGGGCAGTGTGCTCCGCCGCCTTGAGGCCGGCCAGCTCCTGTCCTTGCTCCAGGTACAGGTCCTTGAAGAACTGGATGACGCGGGGCTTCTGGTCGGCATGATAGGTGCGGCGGAGCAAATCGGGGGCGCCGTACTCGCCGTCGCCCTTCCTCAAAACCATGCTGGACAGTTTGAGCCGGTAGCCGGAGACCTTGCCTTCGATGACCTCGGCAATGAAGCCGGTCTCGAGCAGAATTTGGAAGAGCGACGCGATGACCTCGTCCACCTCGGCGCGTTTGAGCTTATTGCCGGGCGAGGCCGTCTTGGCTAGCCATCGGCCAAATGTTCCGTAGGAGGTCACAGGGAGAGTCGTCCGGTAAGCCATCTTCTTGGGCTCCGTGGTCACGAGCCCGACGCTGGCAGCAGATTCCTGCTCTGGCAAAGCCCAAATACCCGTCAGGAATTCCCGGCTGCGGTTCTTGACGCGGTCCAGCCAGTCCGCCGTCAGTTCCTCGGCGTCGATGGCAAGAACGCGGCGGAACTCATCCAGCAGAACCCGGATGATCTCCTCGCGCTTGCCGGGATCCGCGTCCCGGAGCACGTAGTGAGCTCTTTCCCAGCGGCGCTCTTGTTCCGCCAGGTTCTTGGCGAGAGGGTAGTCCACTACCAGGAGACCTGTCTGTTCAAGGTTGGGCAGGGTGATCCGCCACCCGCGCTGCAAATCCCGCAGCGCACGGTAGGTCACCACCTCGTTCAGGGCCCGCTTGGTCGGTTTAGGGTCCAGCGGATCTTCGGTCCGCGCGTAGTCGGACCAAGCCAGGCTGAGCGTCTTGATGATCGCATCACCCAGCTCCATCGCGTCGACTCCGTCATCACCGGCCGACGCGACTGCGCGGTAGAGGGCAGAGCGAAGCTGGGCCACTTGGACGAAGTCGTTCAAGTGGCCGGCTTGGAGGGACGCGTCCTGTCTGTTGTCCACGAACGTCAGCAGTTTCTTAGCGCGCAGACTCAAATCGCTGCCGACCTCTGACTTCAATAACTGCACGAGCTTCGTTGCGAGCACGGTCATCGCGCTGCTGCGGCCCTCTTGGTCGAGAGTCACCACCTTGGAGAATTCACCGCTCCGGGCGGATTCATAGGTGACCTGGCAGTTCAGGCAGAAACCAAGGCTTCCCGGGACCCACGCGGCGAGCTGGCCATCGTCCTGGGTGTACTCGTTATCCCGGGCCGCTGCGCCGTCAGGCTGGACGCGGTAGCGCGACGGAATCCGCTTGCGCTTGGACTCGATGACTCGATTCCCAGACACCGCCTCGTTGAGCCAGGAGGCGGGGATACGGCCCGCCTCAATGGCCTGTTCCGGCCATTCCTGCTCAGTGGAGATGTACAGATACCCGTCCTGGCCATTGTCCGGGCCGCCGGTATCCTGCATTTTCAGTTCGTGCCGGGCGATAAAGCGTGATTCGCCGCCAGTGTCCGTCAACCGTGCCATGAGGTATTCCTGACCGCACTCGCGACAAAAAGCGAGGGGGTAGAGCCGCTTCTCGGCCTCCCCGACGGTCAGCTGGAAGTCGGTCTCGATGAGCCTCGTGTCCTCGGACTCCGCCGTGGCATAGAGGGAGCCGGCCTTTGAAATGAACTGGTGAAGGCGGAAGGCGAACAGCGGACGGTTGGTCTCAGTGTGCTTTGCCCTCGACCCCGCAAGGAGAGTCGCGCGGATAGCGGTGGCGCAGCTGCTTGCTGTTTCCCCGGTCTGCTTAGCCAGTTCCTCTGCGGCATGGGTGACGGTCTGTGGTTGTCTGCGGATGATCTTGCCGGATTCCTGCTCCGTTGTCAGGCCGAACGTGTCCTCAATCCAAGATGCCAGCGGATCTGAGGTCATCAGCGTGTATCCGCCGTCCAGCGTGGGGCTGCTGTACTCGGCGTCACCGCGTTCTCTCACAGCAGCCTTCAGATCCTGGTCCGATCGGTGCTGGTTGGTGGTCGCTTGGACCAAGGTCTCGGTCACTACGTGCTCCGGCGAAACAACGGTTCCAAAAATCCGGGAAGCGACCTCGGCGACGTCCCTCTGCTGCTGGGCGACTGTTCCACCGCTCGACATCGTGGCGGACGTGCCAATGCACTGCAGGGTGCTCTGAGCGTTACAAGCGTCCCGCAAGCGGCGTACGAGCATGGCAACATCGGCGCCCTGCCGGCCGCGATACGTATGCAATTCATCCAGAACGAGGAACTGGAGACCGGAGGCCGCTCGGATGAGGGACTGCCGCTCCTCCGGCCGGGTCAGGACGTACTCAAGCATGACGTAGTTAGTCAGCAAGATGTCCGGGGGGTTCTTAAGGATGTTCTCGCGGGTTTCTCCGCGTTCTTGGCCGGTATAGCGCGCGAAAGTGACCGGCGGTTTGCCGTCAAATCCGTTGTCGAGGAACTTGGATAGCTCCTCCATCTGGCTGTTGGCCAAGGCGTTCATCGGGTAAACGATGATGGCCTTGACGCCCTTACCCGTCCCTTCGCGGAGCACGCGGTCCACAATTGGAACTATGTACGCAAGTGATTTGCCGGAGCCCGTGCCCGTTGTTAGGACGTATGAAGCCTTCTTTGCGGCGATTTCAATGGCATCGCGCTGATGCTTGTGCAGCGTGATAGGCGCCGAGCCCCGATCGCCGCCGTCCTTCTTGGGCCTGAAAATGGCATCGCAGTCGGGGTGAAGGAGCCCACGCCGGACGAGCTCGTCTACGCGGCCGCCGGAGCTGAACGAGGGATTCAGGGACAGCCAAGGGTCGGGCCACTGCCGTCCCTTGTCTCCGAGCTCGACCACGGCATCCTTGATCCGCGGGTCCTGGATGTCAACGAAGCCTTCGGTGAAAGACCGGTAGCCGGCGATCAGCTTTTCACGAATTCCGAACGCATCCACGCGTGTTCCCCCTGTTGACAAGACCTTCGATAACTAGAGCGAAGTTTAGCCGGGTGCGGCCACCCGCTTCGCGAAGCCACGGTCCAACCAGCTGCCCGCAAACGCCGGAATGAGTGCCAAACCGGTTGGCGACTCATTCCAGCGCACAGCAGGTCTCGTCCGCGCCGGTCTCTCAATTCACATGAGGCGGACAAGCAACACCGATCTGCCTATGACCCGGGCTTCGGCGCCAGACGGTTCAGGACTGTGGTGTAGTCCGCCACATCCCTTAGCCTCTCGATGTAGGCGGCGTGGGTCATGGAGACGTCGGCGTGACCCAGCATGGCGGCAGCGGCCCCGTCGGTCAGCTCCCTGGCGAGAAGGGACGCAACCGTTCGCCTAAAGGCGTGCGGAGTGATGACGGCCGTGTTCTCCATCTTGGAGGCGGTCAGCGCGGAACGCAGCTGCCTCCGTACGCTTGACGCCTGAACGTAGGTGCCGGTCCTGGACCAGAAGAGGGCCCCCGCTTTGTTGTTTTCCGGGGATTCGAGGCTTCGGCGGATGAGTACGTCGACGACAAACCGAGGCACTGGGATGACCCGCTCGCTGCTGCGGCTCTTGAGGAAGCTCTGGCGGTACTGGGGGCCGTGACGAGGCTCCACCAGCGTTCCGGTGAGTGCGATCTTTCCTACGTCGCCTGAGAGGTCGATGTCTTCCAAACGGATTGCCAGGACCTCCCCGATGCGCGCCCCGGTGCCGATCAGAACATCAACGACATCTGCCAGTACGTTGCTGGGGCGGGGACCGAATTGGCCGGGTTCTGTCCGCCAAATCCGGACAGCTTCGCGAACATCGTGCAGGGTAGCCGCGCTCAAGCTAACGGGCTTCTTCCGGAGCCTGTTCAGCCGATCGACCTCACGCACCGGATTGCCACCCACGTACAAGTCGTGCCTGATGGCGTAGGACATGATCTGCGTCAGCACCGTTTTGGCCAGCCGGGCATTCGTATGCCCTTTCCCGTCCACTACCAGGGACCGCAGGAAGCTGTCACAGGTGGAGGTGTTGATTTCATTGATCTTCAGCGCACCGAGAGCGGGCTCGATGAGTCGGTAGATGAGCCCTTCGTACTGGTCCCAGGTCTGGCGCCGGATACCGCCCGTGCTGGCAGCCGCGACCATGTTCCCGTTGCCGTCGACAACGACCTTGGGGACCTCGATGCTGGCGAGCCACTTCTCGGCGACGTCGTTCAGCGGAGGGTTCGCGGTCACTCGACCTGCGAGCAGCTGGCGCTCTTTCATGGACGCCAGCAGGGCTGTCTCGGCTTTGCCCTTGGTTGATCCGAACTTGCTGTAGCTCCGCGTGACACCATCCCAGCCGCGGAACCTGCAGCTGGCCCGCCATTTTCCGGTGGTTGCGTCTTTCTTGGCGCTGATCGTGCCCCAGGCGCCAACCGGCAGGCTTGAGCGCCCCATCAGGCTGCAGCCTTCGAAGTGTTGCCGATCCAGGCCTCGACAGCGGCCCGGTCGTAACGGACGACGCTATGGAGTTTCAGGGCCGTCGGTCCGATCCCGGCGGAGCGCCAGTTCCGGAGGGTCTTGGGTGCCACCTGCAGCCAGACGGCTACTTCCTCGGTGGTCAGGAGCTGCACTACGTTGCCCTGGTCCGTTGCCGGTCCCAAGGTCTTTCTGCTTGTCTGCATGGCTTCCCCTATGCGGCCCGAGAGCCGACGGGCCTAAGCCGTCTTCCTGAAAGCGTGTCGTAAGCGTGTTGTGCCCTGTTTTCGCGCACGAAAAACCCCTCCGTCCCGGGCAAAATCGCCGGAATGGAGGGGTTCGTGGAGCCCCCTGTCGGATTCGAACCGACGACCCCCGCTTTACAAGAGCGGTGCTCTGGCCAACTGAGCTAAGGAGGCGTGGCCCCTGGGGGCCTGCGCCGTCAAGGCGCTAGATAAGGTTAGCCCAACTCCCGCCGGGGGTAAAAACGCCGCCACACCGGCGGCGGACAGCGAAAGGGCCCGCCCCGGATACGTTCCGAAACGGGCCCTTGCGAGGATTCCCGGCGTTTAGCCCTTGGCGGCGATGGCTGCCTGCAGGAAGTCCGGGAACGGCGTCTGGGCGCTGTCTCCCTTGCCCCACTGCTTGCCGTCAACGAAGACGGTCGGCGTCCCCGTGACACCGATGGCCGAGGCCTCCTTCGTCGCGTACTTCACGTACGGGCGGTAGGTCTTGTCATCTACGCAGGAACCGATGTCCACGCCCATGTCTGAGGCCATCTTCTTGAGGTCGTTGTCCGAGAGGCCGGCACTGCCTTCAGCCGGTTGCTGGGCGTACAAGGCACTGAAGTAGTCGGCGTACTTCTGCGGAGCCGTGTTGGCAACGCAGGCCGCCGCATTGGCCGCACGTGATGAGTAGTTGGTGGTGGACCGGCTGTCCAGGAAGCCGAGCGGCCGGTACTCCACGGTGATCTTGCCGTCGTTGCGCAAGGACGTGAGCTGGTCGTTGTACTGCGTTTCGAAGTTCTTGCAGATGGGGCAGATGAAGTCGACGTAGAGGACCACCTTGACCGGCTTGCCGGCCTCCGCTTCCGCGCCGGGTGCAACGACTTCCGCCGGCGGAGTCTTCGGTGCATCCCCCACGGAATTGGCGTCCACCGTTGCCGGGTCGCTCTTGGCCACATCCGAGTTGGCAAGCAGGGTAACGCCGCCATGGATGTTGGCGTTGGCCGGTGTGGGCCCCTGATCCGCAATCGGGGCATTCTGCTTCAAACTGCTGGTGACCACCAGGGCCACCACTACCAGGATGGCCACCACAGCCGCGACAATGCCCCAGCCGATCAGCAGCTTGTTGCGCTTGTCCTTTTTTGCCTGTGCTTCACGGATCAGGCGCGCCTTTTCCCGCGCCTCCGCGGTTCGCTCAGCCTTGGACTTACGTACTTCGTTTGCGGGGCTCATGAATTCCTTGGGTCGGTCGACGAAGGGGGACCACTAGGTGGCACCCCCACATTTTAGGGGAGAAATCTGGGAGCTTGCGGTTTCAACCATTCCTCCGGGTTGACCAACGGACGAATAGCCCCGATGATTCCGTCCGGCTAGTGTGGCTTAGAGGCACAAGCAACCCCAGGGGGCCGCAATGCAAACACCCGTCCAGGAAAAACCCGCCGGCACGGCACAGGCCGCAGGTACGGATTCCAGCCATGCCGCGCACACGAAGTACGACTTCATGGTGGTCTCGAACCGGCTGCCGGTTGACCGCGTGGCGCCCGCCGACGGGGGTGACGACGGATCCGGCTGGCGGCGGTCCCCCGGCGGACTGGTGACTGCCCTCGCACCGATGATGACCAAGACGGACGGCGCATGGGTTGGATGGCACGGAGCACCTGACGAAACCGTCAAGCCGTTCAGCCATGGCGGGATGGACCTCGTCCCGGTACAGCTCAGCACGGACGACGTGGAGCTGTATTACGAAGGCTTCTCCAACGCCACCCTCTGGCCGCTCTACCACGACGTCATCGCTCCGCCGGAATTCCACCGGGCCTGGTGGGATGCTTACCGCAAGGTCAACCGCCGGTTCGCCGACGCCGTGGTGCGGTACGCGGACCACGGCGCCACCGTCTGGGTCCAGGACTACCAGTTGCAGCTGGTTCCGCGGATGCTCCGCGAAGCGCGGCCCGATCTCCGGATCGGGTTCTTCAACCACATCCCGTTCCCGCCGCCGGAAATCTTTGCCCAGCTCCCGTGGCGGCAGGCCATCATCGACGGCCTGCTCGGTGCGGACCTGGTGGGCTTCCAACGCGTCAGCGACGCCGGAAACTTCATGCGGTCCGCCCGCCGGTTCCTCGGTGCCAGCGTCAAGCAGCAGCAGGTGCACGTCAAGGGCCAGGACGGCCTGATCACGCACATTGCGCGGGCGCAGGCCTTCCCGATCTCCATCGACGTCAAGCAGATCACCGAGCTCGCCGCCAGGCCAGAAATCATCGAACGGGCCCGGCAGATCCGGCAGGACCTGGGCAACCCGAAAACCATCCTGCTGGGTGTGGACCGATTGGACTACACCAAGGGCATCCGCCACCGGCTGAAGGCCTTCGAAGAGCTCCTGGCAGACGGCCGGCTCACCGTTGGCGAGGCCACACTGATCCAGGTGGCATCGCCCAGCCGGGAGCGGGTGGAACAGTACCGGCTGCTCCGCGAGGAGGTGGAAGGGACCGTGGGCCACATCAACGGCACCTACGACACCCTTGAGAACACCGCGGTCCGTTACCTGCACCACAGCTACCCGGTGGAGGAAATGGTGGCCCTCTACCTGGCCGCGGACGTCATGCTCGTCACCGCCCTCCGGGACGGGATGAACCTGGTGGCCAAGGAGTACGTCACCGCCCGGAACAATAACGACGGCGCCCTGGTCCTGAGCGAATTCGCGGGTGCAGCGGACCAGCTCAAGCAGGCGCTCCTGGTCAACCCGCACGATATCGCAGGGCTCAAGAACACGATCATGAACGCGGTGGAACTGACGCCCCGGGAAGCCTCGCGCCGCATGCGGTCCATGCGCCGCCAGATCCTGGACCACGACGTCGACCACTGGTCCGCGGACTTCCTGCGCGCACTGAACGAAAAGGTGGTTCGCGATGACTCCTGAAGGCCGCCCCACCAAGCGGCAGCTGGCATTGACCCCCGAGTTGAGGGAAGCGTTGCGCCGGATCGCCGGAACCGCACACCTGCTGGTGGCCATGGACTTCGACGGCACCATGGCTCCCATCGTGGACAGCGCTCAGGACGCGCGGCCGCTGCCACGCTCGGCAGCAGCCTTCGCCGGCCTTGCGGTGCTTCCACGGACGACGACGGCACTCATCTCGGGCCGTGCCCTCGCCAGCCTGCGGCAGGTTGCGTCGCCGCCGGTGGACACCCTTCTCATCGGAAGCCACGGCGCCGAAGCGTGGCTGGGACCCGGTTCCACTGAGCTGGCGCTGGAGGAGGACCAGAAAGCGCTTCTCGCCGACGTCCGGTCGGTGCTGGCCGAGATCGTGGCAGAGGCTCCCGGAACGTCCCTGGAGGACAAGCCCGCCGGCGTCGTCCTGCACACCCGCCAGGCTGACGACGACGTCGCCGAGGACGCCGTTGCGGCCGCCCGGGCGTCGCTGCAGGACCGCAAGGGGGTGTTCCTGAAGGAGGGCAAGCGTGTCCTGGAAACCTCGGTGGTGAACGCATCCAAGGGCGAAGGCGTCGCCTTCCTTCGGCAGGCCACCGGGGCCACAGCCGTCCTGTTCGCCGGCGACGACGTGACGGACGAGGACGCTTTCGGCCGGTTGGAGCCGGGCGACGTCGGGGTCAAGGTGGGCCTTGATTTCACCCAGGCCCAGTACCGGGTGGAAGCACCTGTGCACATCGCCGAACTGCTGGAGGTGCTGCTGCAGGAGCGGAGCATCGCCGTGGCTGAAGAAGACCCCGAAGCCGCCTCCGGCTAGGGCAGTGACCAACGCCGCATGTGACGTTCGTAACATTTACGCAAAAGACGGCCCACTCTGGCATACTCTTTGATGTGATGTGGCGCACAAACACCGTGCGGCGTCATTGGGTGCTCCGGGCAATGACCCGGAGCACTTTGCTGGAACACAACTGAATAAACATGAACCATTCACAACGGATCGTCCGGCACGTACCTGCCGGTGAAGGGATTGATAACTGTGGCTACAGTTACTTTTGATAACGCTACGCGTCTGTACCCGGGCACAGATAAGCCCGCCGTCGACAAGCTCAACATCGACATCGCCGATGGCGAATTCCTGGTCCTCGTTGGACCCTCCGGTTGCGGTAAGTCCACCTCGCTGCGCATGCTCGCAGGCCTTGAGGACGTCAACGCAGGCCGCATTCTCATTGGTGACCGCGACGTCACCGATGTGCCGCCGAAGGACCGCGACATCGCCATGGTCTTCCAAAACTACGCCCTGTACCCGCACATGACTGTTGCGGACAACATGGGCTTCGCCCTCAAGATCGCCGGCGTCTCCAAGGAAGAGCGCGCTGAGCGAGTCCGTGAAGCCGCCAAGCTCCTCGACCTTGAGCAGTACCTGGACCGCAAGCCGAAGGCCCTCTCCGGTGGCCAGCGCCAGCGCGTTGCCATGGGCCGCGCAATCGTCCGTAACCCGCAGGTCTTCCTCATGGATGAGCCGCTGTCCAACCTGGATGCGAAGCTCCGCGTCCAGACCCGTACCCAGATCGCATCGCTGACCCGCCGCCTGGGCGTCACCACCGTCTACGTGACCCACGACCAGGTCGAGGCCATGACCATGGGCGACCGCGTGGCAGTGCTGAAGGACGGCCTGCTGCAGCAGGTTGACACCCCGCGCAACCTCTACGACCGTCCCAAGAACGTCTTCGTTGCCGGCTTCATCGGCTCCCCCGCCATGAACCTGCTGGAACTCCCGGTCGTCGACGGCGGCGTGCAGTTCGGCGGCACCGTGTACCCCGTGCCGCGCGACGTCCTCGAAGAGGCGCACGGCTCCACGGTCACCTTGGGCTCCCGTCCCGAAGACCTTGAAACCGCTCCGCAGGGTGAGGGCCTGAAGGTTGAGGTCGACGTCGTCGAAGAACTCGGCGCCGACGCCTACGTCTACGGACACACCACGCTCGACGGCAAGGACCACGACATCGTGGCACGCGTCGACGGCCGCCGTCCTCCGATGAAGGGCGAGGTCATCTACGTCCGTCCGCAGTCCGGCCACGTGCACCTGTTCGACACCAAGACCGGCCTGCGCCTGGGCGACTAGTCCCCACCCACCGGCCTTAGCTTCGCTTCGGCCAGGGAACCCTGCCGGCGTGGGCCCATCCACCGGCACTCAGCGGCCTTAGCCACGGAACCGACGGCGGCCCGCACCCTTTCATCAAGGTGCGGGCCGCCGTCGGCCTTTAACGAAGATTTATCGTCCTTGCCCTGCGTACGGAAGAATTGACCCATGACCGAGGAAAACAGCGCCCAGTGGCACGACGAACCCACCGACTACGCGCAGATCGGTAAACTGCCGCGGTTCGTGGCGGCCAGCGCCGACGACAACAAGGCGGCCTCGGTAGCGTCGTCGCTGAACATCACGGCCGCAGCGGCCGACCCGGAACTGCTGGACCTGCCGTGGCACATTGCCTTGGAGGAGTGGCCCGCACAGTACCTGGCCGCACTCCCCCGCGGTATCTCCAGGCATATCGTGCGCTTCGCCCACCTGGGCGGCTCGGTCATCGCCATTAAGGAAACATCCGAGCATGTGGCCCGCCACGAGTACCACATGCTCCGCAAGCTGGCCCGGCTGGATGTCCCCTGCGTGGAGCCCGTGGCCGTGATCACCGGACGCACCACCCCGGACGGGCGCCCGCTCAATCCGGTGCTGGTGACCCGCCATTTGAAGTTCTCCATGCCCTACCGGGCACTGTTTTCCCAGATGCTGCGCAAGGACACACTGACCCGCCTCATCGACGCCCAGGCCCTCCTGCTGGTCCGGCTGCACCTCATCGGCTTCTATTGGGGCGATGTCTCCCTTTCCAATACCCTGTTCCGCCGTGACGCCGGTGCTTTCGCCGCCTACCTGGTGGACGCTGAAACGGGCGAGCTCTACCCGGACCTGTCCACGGGCCAGCGCGAATACGACCTTGAGATAGCCCGGGTGAACATCGCTGGTGAGCTCATGGACCTGCTCGATGGCGGGTTGATCGAGGAGAAAGTGGACCCGGTCGCCACCAGTGAGCTGATCATGGACAGCTACCGGCGGCTGTGGGCGGAACTGACGGAGAAGGAATCCTTCGAACTCGGCGAACGCTGGCGGGTGGGAGCCCGGATCCGGCGCCTGAACGAACTCGGCTTCGACGTCGAGGAATACGCCATCAAGACCACGCAGAACGGCTCGACCATCCAACTGCAGCCCAAAGTGGTTGATGCCGGACATCACCAGCGCCGGCTGTTGCGGCTTACCGGCCTGGACGCGCAGGAAAACCAGGCCCGCCGGCTCCTCAACGACATGGATTCCTTCCGGGCGGACAACAATCCGGAGATGGACGAGGAATACAGCGCCCACCTGTGGGTGAGCCAGATCTTCGAGCCCATTGTCCGCTCCATCCCGCGCGATCTTTCCGGCAAGCTGGAGCACGCCGAGGTGGTCCACGAAGTACTGGAACACCGCTGGTACATGTCGGAAAAGCAGGAACGCCACATCCCGCTGGCCGAGGCCGTACAGTCCTACATCGACTCGATCCTCCGGCACCGGCGGGACGAGGCCGCCATCATGCTGAACCCCGACACCGAGATGTTGAAGATCCTTGAGGTGGAAAGCGAGGAATCCCGGTACGGCGCCGATGAGTCCGACGAGGAATACCCGGACTCGGACGACTGACCCTAGATCGCCTTCCCCGGATTGAGGATTCCCGCAGGATCGAACAAGTCCTTGATCCGGCGCTGCAGTTCCCGGACCGGCTCGGGCTGCTCCTGGCCCAGCCAGCGCAGCTTGTACTGGCCTATGCCATGCTCCCCCGTGATGGTGCCGCCCATGGCCAACGCCGCCGTGATCGACTCATCCAAGGCAGCCTGGAGGCGTTTCATCGCATCGGCGTCAACAGTGTCCCCCTGCCGGTCGATCCAGAAGGTGGGGTGCAGGTTGCCGTCACCGGCATGCGCCACCACTTTGAGGTGCACCCGCTGGGTGGCTGCGAGGGCCTCGAGCGCCGCCACGTAGTCCACCAGCCGGGACCGCGGCACGGCAACGTCTTCACCCACCCGGAATTCATCGTCCACCTCGGTGCCCCGGCTGTGACGCCGGAGCTCCACCAGCCGTTCCGCTTCGGCGCTGGCCTCGGTGGTGACCGTGGCACCGCCTGCCTTGAGGACCTGGCGCACAACGTCTGCTTCGGCGGCAGCTCCAAACCCGTCTGTCTGAACCAGGAGCAGGGACTTTCCGCGTGCCGTGAGGTCCGATCCGTGGATGTCATCGAGCTGGGCCAGGGTGCCGCCGTCGAGCAATTCCATGATGGCGGGCTGGACGCGCGCTTTGCCCACGGCCAGGACCCCTGCGGCGGCAAGCCGGAAGTCCGGGTAGAACGCAGCAACGGTGTGGACTTCCCGGGGCAGGTACTTCAATCGCACCGTGACTCCGACGACGATGCCAAGTGTTCCTTCGGACCCCACGAAGAGGCCTGTGAGGTCGTAGCCCGCCACGCCCTTGAAGGTCTGGTGGCCGGTGTGGATCAGGGAGCCGTCAGCCAGCACGACGTCCAAGGCCAGGACCGAGTCCCTGGTGACCCCGTACTTGGCGCAGCGAAGGCCGCCGGCATTGGTGGCTACGTTGCCGCCGATGGTGGAGCTGCGGAAACTTGCGGGGTCCGGGGCGTACATGAGGCCGTGCACCGCGGCGGCCTCGTTGAGGACGGCATTGACCACGCCCGGCTCAACCACGGCAGTTTCGTCGTCCGGGTTCAGGGCAAGGATCCTGTTCATCCGCTCCAGCGAGAGGACGACGCAGTTCCTGGTGGCGTGCGCCCCGCCGGACACTCCTGTACCGGCACCGCGCGGTACGATCGCCACTCCCACGGCCACGCAGGCCCGCACTACCGCCTGGACATCGGCCACTGACTCGGGGAACACGACGGCCAGGGGTAGCTGGAAGTCCAAGACCGGTGCCTGGTCAATGGCGTAGCGGTGGAGCGCAGCCTCGCCGCGATCCAGCTGCCCGGGCGCCAAGACGGCTTCCAGATCCTCAACAATGCTTCCCACAAACCCTCCACCCGTCGTCGGACACATCCACCAAGTCTAGGCGCCGTCCGCCGGACCGGTCCGGTAGTCCGGGCTTTGAAATCGCTTCCAGATTATGGCGCGTTACGCCCTCTTAAGCCCCCAACCAGCTCGCCTGGACGTTATGGAAGCGTTTTCATTTAAATCGGTTCCAGCCGTTATGCTGACTGTCATGTCTGTCGAAACTGTGACCCAGGACACTGCAAGCGTTGCCGGTCCATTGACGCTTATCCACGCCGCCGACGCCATTCCCGGCTGGTGGCGGTCCGCCGTGATCTACCAGGTCTATCCCCGTTCGTTCCGTGACTTGAACGGCGACGGCGTGGGCGACCTGGCCGGGATCACCGAGGAACTGCCGCATCTGGCAAGCCTGGGCGTGGACGCCGTCTGGCTCTCGCCCTTCTACCGGTCACCGCAGCGCGATGCAGGCTACGACGTCAGCGACTACTGCGACGTGGACCCGATCTTCGGCACCCTGGGCGACTTCGACGTCATGATGGCAGAATCGCACCGGCTCGGGCTGCGGGTCATCGTTGACCTGGTACCCAACCACTGCTCGGACCAGCACCCGGCTTTCCAGGCAGCCCTTGCAGCGCCAGCCGGAAGCCCCGAGCGGGACATGTTCATCTTCCGGGACGGGACCGGCCCGGAAGGCCAGGAACCTCCGAACAACTGGCAGTCCCACTTCGGCGGTCCGGCCTGGACGCGCGTGGTGGAACCTGACGGCGGGCCCGGCCAGTGGTACCTGCACCTCTTCGACTCCTCCCAGCCGGACTTCAACTGGGACAACCCGGCGGTCCATGCAGAATTCGAACGGGTGCTCCGGTTCTGGCTGGACCGTGGCGTCTCCGGCTTCCGGGTGGACGTGGCCCACGCGCTGGTCAAAGCACCGGGCCTGCCGGCATGGGGCGGACGTGCCGACGGCGGCAGCAGCGACGGCTACCCGGGCCATGAGGCACCAATGTTCGGTCAACCCGCCGTCCACGACATCTACCGGAGATGGCGGCAGATCCTGGACCAATACGGCCCGGACCGGATTCTGTGCGCCGAGGCGAGTGTTGACCTCCACCGGCTGGCCCACTGGGTCCGGCCGGACGAAATGCACCAGGCGTTCAACTTTCCCTACCTCCACGCCGGACTGGATGTCTACCGGCTGCGGTCGGTCATCACGGACTCACTGACCGTCCTGGACGGCGTCGGCGCCCCGAGCACGTGGGTCCTCTCAAACCACGACGTAGTCCGGCATGCCAGCCGGTTTGGCTACAACGGCCACGGCCCGCGCGACGGCGACGGCATCGGTACCGGCGATCCCCAGCCGGACGAGGACCTCGGACGGCGTCGAGCAGCGGCCGCTTCACTCTTCATGCTGGGGCTTCCCGGGGCCGCCTACCTCTACCAGGGAGAAGAGTTGGGGCTGCCTGACGGCATCGACATCCCCGGCCATCTGCGGCAGGATCCGACCTTCGCCCGGACCAACGGCCAGCGCCTTGGCCGCGACGGCTGCCGCGTTCCGCTGCCCTGGCGGGCCGACGACCGGCACCTGGGATTCGGCTCCGGGAGCGATCCCTGGCTGCCGATTCCGTCGTCCTTCGCGGAACTTGCCCGTGACGTGCAGGCGGAGTCACCGTCGTCGCACCTGGCCCTGTACCGTGAAGCCCTGGCGCGGCGCCGGGAGCTCGATCTGGGCCGGGGATCCCTGTCATGGGCCGAAGACTGGTGCACCGGATCCTCCCTCGGCTATGTGAACGGCACTACGCTGGTGCTTATGAACCTGAACCATGAGCCGCTGGAGATGCCGTCCGGCCACGTCCTCCTTCGCAGCCTGCCGGGGTCCACGGGCCATGCCCTCGCATCCGGCGAGACTGCCTGGTTGCAGCTTGGACCTGCCACCACGGCAGACTGACGTTGGCAGGCATCAAAGAAGTTGCCAGCCGTGCCGGCCTGTCCGTGGCCACCGTTTCGCGGGCGCTGAGTGGCAAGTCCAATGTCTCCTCAAGGAGCCGCCGGCTGGCGCAGGAGGCGGCCAAGGAGCTGGGGTTCGTTCCGTCGTACCACGCATCAAGCCTGGCGTCGGGCCGCAACCGCAATATTGGCCTGGTGGTGCCCAACGTACAGCGCTGGTATTTCTCTTCCGTGCTGGAAGGGGTTTCGGAGACCCTGCTGGACGCCGGGTACGACCTCACCCTGTACAACGTGGGGGAGCAACCTGAGCGACGCAGCAGCATCCTGAACGACTTCCTGCTCCGCAAGCGCCTGGACGCCGTCATCGCAGTGGCGTTGGTCCTTCGCGAGGACGAAATAGGCCAGCTGCTGGCGGTGCATCGTCCCATTGTGGGCATCGGCGGCGTCTTGAGGGGCGCCTCCACCATCCGCATCGATGACGAAGGCCTTGCCAGGGACGCGGCCGGCCACCTGATCCGGCTTGGCCATACCCGGATTGCGCACATCACCGGGGACGCGGGGCTGAACCGGGACTTCAAGCTTCCCAAACTCCGGCAGAAAGGCTTTGCCGCAGCCATGGCCGGGGCAGGCCTGCCTGTCCGGGACGAGTGGGTGGTCAATGCGGACTTCACCATCCAGGGCGCGTACGCCGTGGGACGCCGGCTGCTGGGGACAGCGGCGGAACGACCCACCGCTGTGTTCGCCGCGTCTGACGAGATGGCCATCGGGATTATGCTTGCGGCGCGCGACTTCGGCCTGCAGATCCCGCAAGATCTCTCGGTCGTGGGTATGGACGGTCACGATCTCAGCGAGACGTTTGGACTCACCACCATCAAGCAGGATCCGCGCGGGCAAGGCAACCTGGCGGCCACGACCGCCCTGGCGTTGCTGAACGCAGGCAAGGATTCCGACGGCGGCAAGCCGGCTGCACAGGTCCAGGACCAGGAGTACCCGACCGAGTTCCTGATCCGAACCAGCACGGCGGTACCGCCGGCCCTGAACTAGTTTGCTGGGTCTGCGGCGCCCATGAAGCGGGCGTACTTGTCGAGGATTACGGGCCAGGCCTGCAGGTAATGTCCCCTGACGGCGGCAGGGTCCTCGGCGCCCTCCCAGCCGTCATGGACGACCCGGACCTCCGTGTCCCCGTCAACCGCGCGGAAGGCCACCAGAAGCTCGGTGGACCACATTGCAGTGGTGCCGGGGTGCCAGGTGGCGTGGAAGGAGAGCGGCGGCTGCCAGTCATCAAGGGTCCCCCAGATGCTGGTCCGTCCGTCGTCTGACGTCTCGAGAATCAGGTTCTCTTCGAATTCGACATAGGACCCTGCCCCGTAGACTCCGTACGGCTCCAGCGGCCACCAGAGGTGGGTGTGGTCTGTGAAACCGGCGAATGCCCGGGCGATAGGTCCGGGCACCACCACCGCGTTGACCACCGGGTCCAGGGAATCGGCACCGGGCTTTCCATCCGCCTCGAAGGGGTCCTGGGCATGGCTGAAGATGCTGCTCATGGGCAACAACTCTACCCGCGGGCACCCGATCGTTATCGTCGGTATTAGCGCGGGTTGCATCTTTGGATGGCAGTGGTGAGCGGACGCAAGTCGACTGCTTGCAAGATGTGAGCGGGGGTTGCGGGTTACGTGTGGGGGGTGAGCTGGCGTGGTCGTGTGGTGGGTGGTGGTGGTGTTAAATGTGGGAGGCCCCAACCGTTTGGTTGGGGCCTCGACCAATGTGTGTCCGGCGGTGTCCTACTCTCCCACACCCTCCCGGGTGCAGTACCATCGGCGCTGTGGGTCTTAGCTTCCGGGTTCGGAATGGGACCGGGCGTTTCCCCCACGCTATGACCGCCGTAA
>NZ_QEHL01000079.1:0-350 GCF_003116525.1 Pseudarthrobacter sp. AG30
CATGCTGACGGAATGACCATGCGGCCGCCTACGCCTGCCGAGGTATTGCCATCGCTTCCGGATGATTTCGAGTGGCCCGCGCACGTCTCGCGCGGCGCGCCCGCGCTGCTGGCCTATCTCGATCTCGAGCAGCGCTTCCGCTTCGCCAACGACACCCATCGCCGCTGGCTCGGCATCGACCCGCAGCGGCTGATCGGCCGGCGCTTGATCGACGTGGTCGGCCGGCGCAACCACGAACTGGCCGGCGCGGCGCTGGAGCGTGCCTACGCCGGCCACATGGCCAGCTACGAGGGCGAGCTGTACAACGGCCACGAGCGGCGTTACGCGCACGGCAACTTCCAGCCGGACTT
>NZ_QEHL01000080.1:0-443 GCF_003116525.1 Pseudarthrobacter sp. AG30
CGCTGCCGATCAGGCTGCCCTTGATGAAGCTGGCGATGATCGGCAGGGCGGCGACCACCGCGATGTAGCCGCTGTAGAGGCCGTTCACCGAGGTCGCCTCGGCGGCGACGACGGGCCACTCCGTCTTCGGCGTGGTCAGGATGGCCTTGATCCGCTCGATGATCTTTCCGAAGTCCATGGTCGGTTCCCCAAGCTCGTGTCAGTGGACCCGACCCAAGGCGGCGGACCGGGGCTGGTGTACTCGCTTCGTGACAATCGCTGCGGCAACCTGGCAGCGGTTCGGCCACGGCTGCATCCCGCTTTCCCTTGTCTGCCCCCCGACAGAAGGCTGCAGCCTGCTACCATTTGCGGCCTGCTGTCCAGTCCGGAGCCCTCCGATGCCATCCCCTCATTCCCCGACGGCGCCGCTGGTGCCGGCAAATGCCGAAAATCGTTACGAAGTG
>NZ_QEHL01000081.1:0-336 GCF_003116525.1 Pseudarthrobacter sp. AG30
AGCGCTTCTTCGTGTCGGTAAACCGGGGCCGGCATCGACGTTAACAGATCGCTCTCGCACAGAAAGGCCTTAATGGCCGAGGATGAGGCGCACTCAATAACCGGCTGCGGACAGGGCAACTGCCGGGCGCGAAAGATATCAGCCAGGATGTTCATTGGCGTACTAGACGGCGGCGGCATGATCCACGGATAGTCCAGCATCGCCTCCAGGGTGACGTCCGCCGCCTGATGCAGCGGGTGGTGCTGCCTGGCGACGATGCAGATCCGGTCCTGCCAGTTAATTTTGCCCCGCACCACGATTTTCTCATCATGCGGTAAGGGACCGCAGAGGGCGATA
>NZ_QEHL01000023.1:0-49177 GCF_003116525.1 Pseudarthrobacter sp. AG30
CCGTCATTAGGTTCGGCATGTCCGGCTGGTGGGTACCGTTCGGGCCGTCCTAGTGGGCTCCGATCAGACTGTCATACTCAGGTGGCTTTCAACCTGGATCCACCATGAAACCGTTCATATTCGCCCAATGGTTAAACGAGGGCAAAAGCATCACCGCGACAGTGGATGCGTCCAAACGCGTCTACCCGGTCGGCTTCCCATGGAAATCGACGTGCGGGAAGGTTTCCGGCGCCTACAGCACGGTCCAGAAAGCTGCCCGTCTGGATGCCGCGGACGACCTCCAGAACGCCGAGGAAGGGTTCTACCGGCCCATGCCAGTAAATTACGGGCTGTACAACTCCATCAACACCGCCACATTCGCCTCGGCAGCCCAACTGGACTTCTGCGGAATCCAGAAAGTAGTCGACGCTCTGGGGGTGCGCAACGGCCTGGACAGCACGCCCGTGAACATTCATCAACTCGGCAATCTCCTGGGAGGCACCGGCGTATCGCCTCTAAACATGGCCAACGCCTACGCTACATTCGCCAACGACGGGCAATACTGTGAACCCCGAGCCCTGGTTCGCATCACGCAGGCCGACGGAAGCGAACTCCCCGTCCCGGGAACCACCTGCCGCGAGGCCCTCAAACCGGACGTCGCCAAGGGCGTGAACTACGTGCTTCAAGATGTCCTCAAACGAGGCTCGGGGGTATACATCACACCTAAGATCCCCGCCGGAACACCGGCCGCCGCTAAAACGGGTACTTCAAACAACAACGGCGCCACCTGGGTGGTGGGTTACACTCGAGGACTTGCTACAGCCTCCTTCTTCGGGGACGCGCTGGAGGGACAACAACGCGCAGGACAAAACGTAAGCATCAACGGCAAGTTCTACAAAGGCATCGACGGGTACATGATCGCTGGCCCACAGTGGGCAAATTACATGTCTCAGGTCGCCGGCCTGTACTCCACGGAAGCGTTTCCCGAACCGCCCGAGACGATGATCAGGAACCAGCCCTCAAGCCCACCAACTACGGCAGCGAGGCCGGCACCTTCAGCCTCGCCGTCCCGCTAACCCTGATCGGAGAGGGCGGTGGCGAGGTGGCTGCGCTCACGGGAACCCACCCGCGACGCAGCAATTTCGCTGCCGCCTGAATGTCGGCGACCGGCTCAGAGCGCCTGCGGACCACTCCCGTCGATCCCGCCACAGTCGTCAACCAGCTTGGCAGAGACACCGTCGCAGAGGAGTCGCTGGTCGAGTCCGTCGCGGTCCATCTCACCCACCGCCAGCACCGGTCTGTCCTCGTCGTCCCGCTCGCCCGCACCCCAAACACCATCCGAAGGAGGGCCACTGATGGAACCGCCCGCCCTTGCGCACGACCCGGCACCGCAGCCACGGAGCGTTTCGCCATCGATAGCGGCCCGGCACAAGCCACAGACGACGACACGGATCGCGGAATGAATCTCACGAGGCGCGTCGCGTCCAAGGCCCGGTCTCCTTGGAGGGCCACGGTGCCACTTTGTGCCCGATCTTCTGCCGAAGCCCGCCCCGAGCGCTCGATCGTTACATAGTCCAGCGCTTGGCGCACCTTGAGATAGTCAGGGTGGTCGATTAGGGCAGGCGCTGTGAAATCGAAGATCGACATAGGTCATCCAGGGGTACCATCGGAGCCGCCGGGAGACTCCACGAGGTCGACCAAATGCCTCATGCCTGCTTCGAGGTCGCGCAGCTCCGCGTCGGACGGCACAGCCGGGAGCCCGCGTCCTTCCCGCTTGGCGGCGCTCAGTTTTTGGTGGATCTCCGAGATCAACGGACCAGGGCCGGAGACTTCGTGGAGCTCCTCCGGCGTGAAGCCCCAGGGACCGAGAGCGAGGATCGCGCCGGCTGCCAGCAGGCCCGCCTTCGCATTCATCCCGGGCGCTTGCACGCAGCTCGGCTTCAACCACCCTCTCCAAGTCCTCGGTCCATGCTTCCGCTTCATTCGATGTGATGGTGGTCCCGCCTCGCGGCAACGTCGCCCGCACGAGGCGCAGCAGGGTGATGGCGTCGACCAGCACGCCGGAGCCGGACGTTTGGGAGGTTAGCCGCCCGAAGTAGCCGCGGAGGATCCCGTCGACCGGCTTCAGCGTGTTGAGCCCGAACCCGGTTGCGAGGACGATTTCGTAGTCGATGTGGTTGAGCACACCGTCTCTTCTATGTGCTGCATCTCTTAGTGCCCGCGCCGAGGCGTGCCAGTCGCGTAGGTCGGCACGCGCTTCGGGATTGCCGGGCCCCGCCTAAACGCGGGGAAAGCATAACCGGTCCAGGTCAAGTCGCTCTTGCGATGCCATCGGCAGGGCAGGGCGGCATCGCGCCGGCCGCGGACGCGGGGACGACCGCGAAGAACATCGGCAGGGCCAGCAATGCCCCGGTTGCCAGCGTTGCGACAACGGTCTGCCCTGCCCCCAGTGGCCGGGCAGGTGCGACGAGACGCCGGACGCGGCTCAGCGCGGATTCGTCCCCGGCTCCGAGCGCTGCCGCGGGGGTCGCGCCGTGCTCCGCCATCCGAACCAGGGCCGTGGCCACTGTCAGGCGGTCGGCGCACCGGGCGGCGTTGTCGTCGGCCAGCATCTCCACCAGCCGCCCCAGGGCGCTCCGGGCCTCGCGGAAGGCCGCCACGCCCGGGAAGGCATGACGCAGGGCATCGGCCGCTGCAAGAATGAGATGGTGGCGTCCATTCAGGTGTGCCCGTTCGTGGGCCATCACGGCGTCGAGCTGACCGCGGTCCAGGGCCGCCAAGGCGGCGCTGGTCAAAACAATCCTGCCGCCCCGGCCGGGAAGGCAGTACGCGGCCGCAGCCTGATGTTCGACCACAAGCGCGTCCACGTCACGGTGGGGACGGGCGATCAACGCCAGGGACTGCAGCTGCCGGCTTCTGGTACTGGCTGCGGCTCTCAGGCCCCTGGCCGCGCTGTATCCGACCCTGGCAAGCACGGCGAGAACGGCGAGGACGCCGGTAGTACTCACGACGGCGCCGCCCGGAGTGGAATACTGCTCAACCAGTGCCATCGCGCAGGCCCGGACGAGTTCCGCCAGATCCGTGGTCCACGGCACCACCGGAACTGCCACCGCCGCACCGGCGAGTATGACCGTGGACACCAGCGAAAAGCTCAGAGCCTGCCAGGCGGCAATGCCTATTCGCGGGCACCGCTCCAGCCAGCTGCTCCGCCGCAGCACGACAGGGCCCAGCAGCGCCAGCATCAGCCCAAGAAGAATCAGCATCACCGGAGCAATCATCGGCTGGCCTCGTTCCCTTCCGGACGGCGCGCGTCCAGCGCCTCGCGCAGTCGGGCCGCCTCATGCGCGGGTATCTGTTCCAGGAAGTGCAGCAGCGTCACTTGCCGGTCACGGCTGCCGGCCAGGACCTCGCCCATGAAGGCGGCCGCGTGCTGTTCTCGGGTCTGCGCAGGGCGGTAAAGGAAGGCCCGTCCGGCCTTTTTCCGCGTCAGCACGCCCTTGCGGCGCAGGTTGTCCATCACGGTCATCACTGTCGTGTAGGCCAGGACCCGTTCGCGCTGCAGGTCTTCGAGGACCTCGCGCACGGCAACGGGATGGTCCCGGGACCATATCCGGTCCATGACCAGCTGTTCCAGTTCCCCTAGCTGACTTGCCACAACCCGCGCCTCTCCGTGTCCGGCCGGAGCGGCCGGACTCAACTATGTTCCATAGTAATCCCCCAGGCCCCTAACGCTGAGGACTCGGCGGACAGGACAGCTGAAGTGGGCTACAGGCCCGGTCCTGCATCCACAACCAGCAGCTCTAAAGCAGCGTCCGTACGTTGGCCGGTCGGGACTCAGTTCAGAGCCTTCCAGGTCTGTCCCTGGTCGGTACTGGCGAAGACGGCAGCGGTCGAGCCTTCGGGCGCCGCGGCATAGATTGTTGTGCCGTCCGGGGAGAACGTCGCTGCGGCTGCGCCCTGGGGCACCGTCAGGGGGGTCCAGGTTTTGCCGCCGTCGCTGCTCAGGGCGCTTTCGGCCATGCCGACGGCAAGCAGCCGCTGGGTGTTGGTCGGGTCCCATGCGGCTGCCATCGCCCCGCCCGGACCGCCCAGCGGCTTCCAGGTAACGCCGCCGTCGGCGCTGGCCACAAGGCCGGCCGACATATCGGGGGCGATCAGCCGTTGCGGGTCAGCGGGGTCGACCAGGATCACGCCCATGAACATCCTGCCGGCCTCGGCGTTACGGGCCTCCCAGCTCCCACCGCCGTCGTTGCTGGCCAGCAACCCCCGCGCCGCGGTTCCGGCGTAGACGGTGCCTCCGGCACCGCCAAGGGCGTGGACATCCCCCAGCCCGCCCTGGCCCGTGACCTTGCTGAAGGAGGTCCCGTCCGTGGACCGGAACAGGCCGGGGTGCCCCCCGATAAGCGTCGTATCGCCGCTGGCTGCCGCACCCATCGGATCCGCACCCTTCAACGAGGCCAGCTGAGTCCAGGTCCTGCCGTTGTCGGCGGAGACAGCCCCGCCGTCGTGCCCGCCGACATAAAGCCGGTCCCCGAGGGCTGTCAGCACGTGCAGGTCCCCACCAACGTACGGTTTGATAGCGGCCGCAGTCCCGTCCCTGGACCCACCGCTCGTGGCCAGGAAGAAACCTATCCCGGCGCCGAGAGCGATCACCGCGGCGGTGGCGATGGCCACCCATCGTCGGCTGATCCTGCGCCCGGATTTGGAAGTTTTCGGCTGGGGTTTTTTGATGGCAGTGGGTTTGGATGCAGTAGGCACGTATTGATCCTTGCAGTTTGGGGCAGATGCCGGATGGATGGCCTGTCCGGGTCGAATGGTGTGCGGGCAGAGGCAGACCGCGGCGGCAGCACCAGATAAGTCAGCCGTTGCCGGGCTTCGGTCTTCCGCCGTCAGGTCACTATGGCGGTCAGCGGGATTCGCGGGTCGGGGTTGCCGCATGCAGCGCCGCGATCTCGTCGCGCAGGCGGGTGATTTCAGCCTCGCGATCCACCGGAGCGGCGAAATGTCCGTCGGCCTGGGCCTTGGGCGCCATGGCGCACCGGCCCCGGCGCATCGGACGCAGACAGAAGAAGTACGTGAGGGCCAGCGATGCCACAAGGACCGCCGCGGCGAGGACAAGCCCGCTCATCGGAATCCGTCAGCTGTGGCAGGCGGCTCCACGGTGGTGTCTGCGGCTTCCCGCTGGGCCGCACGCAGTTGGTCAACTTGGGCACGGAGTTTTGCCAGTTCGGCGTCGTTGTCAGCTGGCGGGGACGGCTCCAAGCTGTCTTTACCACCACGCATCATGAACCACATCATCAGCCCCATGGTCAGCGGGCATGCCAGCAGAGCCAAGGGAAGAAGCACTTCACTCATAGTAAGCCTCCATAATTCTCAGGTACGTGTCTGAGGGCTTCCGGTCGGCCGCCGGCCATGTCCGGCATGCCGTACGTCATCTGCTCGTGCATCCGCCCCGTGCCGACAGCAAGCGCGGTGCCTGTTGAAGCTACGACCGAAAGCAACGAAGCGTCGTCGCCGACGGTAGATATCCTTGTCCAGGAGCGCATTGGCGCCGCCGTCTTCCTCATCTACTAAGGCTCATAGTAATACGCAAACCGTGCGCCGGCCAACAGCCGCTGAAAGCCACCCCTGGCGACCCAGCGACGAGGCGCCTAACCTGGGTGCGGCGAAGCGCCAGGCGTCAGCTTGCGGCAAGGGCGCCATCACAGCTCAGGTGATGGCTTTCGTGCACCGACTTGTATTACCCGTTACAGCGAACCGCCCCGGCGCCGTACGCGAAGCGGCCGTCCGATGGTCACGGTAGGCCATACTTCCGCCGGAGCCCGCGGGCAGGTAGTCCCGGACTTTGACGCGGCAGTGGTACGGGTCATGCTGGCGGATCGGATCAGAACGCTCCCCGGCATTCTCCCAGCCAATGCTGCTAACTTTTGGTCCCATGGACTTTCTGCGTGTATTCCGAGTGTTGGCCGTGGCTGAAGCTGCGTCATGGCTGCTGCTTATCCTGGCAACGATCGTGAAGTACGGGATAGGGCAGGCGGGCGGAGTTCAACTCTTGGGCCCTGTGCACGGTGCGCTGTTCGTCGCCTACGTACTTCTGGCCCTGTTCCTGTGGCGGAAAAATCAGTGGACCGGCCGGGTACTGGCCATTGTTCTTGTAGATTCCGTACTGCCGACGGGCGGCTTTTCGGTTGCCCGACGAACGGATTTGGGCGCCCGAAGGGTCCCCGTACCCGTCCCGTAGTCCGCCAAACCCTCGGTCGTTCAGCACGCGCCAGCCGAGAACGTGTTCAGCTCAGGTAATTGGCAGGCTGCCCGATGCGATGCGATGCGAAGCGATGCAGAACGCGGCCGAAACGGCTTGTTCTCTCGCCGGTTTTCGGTGGAGTCGCCCGTAGTGCAGGTATCGAACGTGTAAATCAGGGATCGGCTGAGTGCCGGTCGCCGGCCGGGCCCAAAATCGTGCCGCCGGACCCATAGGCCATCCCGGGAGCGGGATGGCCTATGGGTCCTCAGACCAAGAGACGTGGACGGTGCTAAATCCTCAGGGACTGCCCGGCTGGCTGGTCGAGGTGCTGGATTCCGTCCGCGGTGACCAGGATCACCCGGGCTGTTGCGATGTCGAAGAAGAGCCCCGTGGCCTGCAGTTGGCCTTCTGCCAGTGCGGGTCCCACCAGCGGGTGGTCTTCCAGTTTGCGCAACTGCACGGCCACGTTGACCATCCCCAGCTGATCCAGGCGTCCGAAGCCCGCAGCTGCTGCAGCGGCTGCCACCGGATGCCCGTCCAGGTATGCACGGTGGCTGGGACTGGCGTGTTCGAGCCAGGAGCTGAAGGCCTGGCCCAGGCCGGAGGCATCCGGCCCGGTGCCGGATTCGGCATCTGCGATGACGGCCTTCATGGCTCCGCAGTTGGAGTGGCCGCAGATCACAAGGGAATCCACGCCCAGTCCGGTGACGGCGAATGACAGGGCCGATTCGATGGAGGTGTCCTGTCCGTCGTTGCAGACCACGTTGCCGATGTTGCGCAGGGTGAGCAAGTCGCCCGGGCCGCTGCTGGTGATCAGGTTGGGGTTGACCCGTGAGTCTACGCAGGCGATGAACAGGGTGTCTGGGTTCTGGCCGTCTGCGAGATCCTGCACGTGCGGGAGTACCTTGTCCGCGTGCCGGCGGTGGTATTTGTCGACGCCAAGGAGGATGGACCGCAGTCCCAACTGCTCGACGTCGTCCGCGTCGCCGGACTGCCAGTTCGCCCTTGGCGGCAGCGGGAGTTCCAGGGCCTCCTGACGTTGGGGAGTGTTGCCTGCCGCGTCCCGGAACACAGTATTTCCGTACTCCTCGAGACGGACCGTGCCCCCGGTCGCGGCGTGCTGTTTCTTCCAAGCGAGCAGGGCCTCGTGGAACGCATGGTCGAGATAGTCCGCGCCGAGCTCCACCAGCACGTCCATGCCTTCGGGGATCGAGTGCAGCACGCGGTTCAACCGGGGCAACGCAAAAAAACTGCAGGAACCGGCGATTCCGACGCGCCAGATACCGTCAGGGCCCGGCTTGGGCGGCAGGACATGGATGGTGGCGCGAAGGACACGCCACAACACGAGCACGGCGGCGAAGCCCAGTCCGATCATGACGCCTTCCAGGAGGTTGAGAAAGATGACGCACAAAAGCGTCACGGCGTAGACCCAGATCTCTCCGGTGCGCAGGCTGGTCCTGATGTCCGCGATCTTGATCAGGCGGGCGCCGATCACGATCAGTAGCCCGGCCAGCACGGCCAGCGGGATCAATTGGATCAGTCCGGCGAACAGGGCGGAGAACAGCAAGACCCAGACACCGTGCAGCACGGCGGACTTCCGCGTCCTGGCGCCGGCCTCCACATTGGTTGCGCTGCGAACGATCACCCCGGTCACGGGGAGGCCGCCGAGCATCCCGGACACAAGGTTTGCCGAGCCCTGGCCCACGAGTTCCCGGTTGAGGTCGGTGCGGGGACCGGTGTGCATCTTGTCCACGGCTACCGCGGACAGCAGCGATTCGATGCTGGCAATGAGCGCCACCGAAATGACCGCCATGCCCGCCGTCGCCCAACTCCCCTCGGGCAGCTCCGGCAATGCCACGGCATCGAACACGGACCCGGAGAAGGTGATCCGTTCAATCCCGGGCGCGAACGCTATCGAGACTGCGGTGCCGGCGACGACGGCCACCAAAGGGCCGGGGACCTTCCGTACGGCCTGCGGCAGGTGCTTCCATGCAACGAGCAGCCCGATGACCAGCAGGCCGAGCACCGCCGAGTGCAGCTCCACATTTGTGATCGCCTCGGGAAGCCGGGCAAGGTTTTCCAGCGGTGACCCTGCTGGCTTGGAGCCTAGCAGGACCTGGAGCTGCTGCAGGACAATGGTGACGCCGATCCCGGCGAGCATCGCCCGGACGACCACCGGGGAGACGGCCAGTGCCACCCGCCCCACCCGGCTGAAGCCCAGCAGCAGCTGCACCACACCAGCGGCGGCCGTGATCGCGCAAGTCGCGGCCCAGCCGAACTCGTCCACGAGTCCGGCAACGACGACCGTCAGGCCGGCCGCCGGCCCGCTCACCTGAAGCGGCGAGCCTCCCAGGGCGCCGGCAACGATCCCACCGACCGCAGCAGCGATGAGACCGGCCATGACCGGAGCTCCGGAGGCCGCGGCGATGCCCAGGGACAGCGGCAGCGCCACCAGGAAGACAACCAGCGAGGCCGGGGCATCGTCCCTGAAGCCGTGTAGGAACGTCCTCCTCCCGCGCGGGGCCGCGCCCCTGTGTGGAGCGCCCGGGGGCGGCGCGACGGCGGAAGGGTCGACGGTATCGGACAGGTCAGACGATAAGGCCATGATTTCCTTCTAGGGAGGGGAAGCATCGGTCCTCAACAACGTATAACGGCAAGGTAACAGGGTGATGTCCGGGGCCCGAGTGTTTGCTGAGACTGATGGTGCGTCTTGTCGACCTGAAAGAGCCGGAGATCTGCAGTTGGGGCGGCTGCCGCAGAGGCGATTTCCTACCTTGAGCTTCTCAAAGTGCTGCGCGAATTCTGCCCCATTCCTCATGGTTTCCGTCCTTGTCATTGGCCCAGCGCAGCGGGCGGGGCTAGGTTCGGTTGGCCGGCGTGCAGGATGTCCCTGTCGAAGACAGCTACATATCCCGAGGCGACCATATGAGGGTCGGGTTCTTGTGCGCGGATGCCACGGTTGCCCTTCACGGGAACAGTGTTTTTCCCTGGTGCTTTCCTCTAAGTAGCAGGTGGCGTCGGCAGCTGAAGCGGTGCGCGGTCCCGGGTGGACGGCATCAGCTGCCTGCCGGGGTTACAGACTGCCGTCCCGTGCCAGACATCAACGCTCATTCCGCTGATCAGACCGTAGCCGTCCGATGCCGGGTAGGAATCGGCCCACCCGTGAGGCGTAGTCGGTATATGCGGTGCCATGCGTACGGCGCACGTATGGCTCTTCGACACGCCGCACCTGCATCTGGGTGCCGACAAGGATGGCGGCGAACCCGGCGACCGCGACCACGTTGGGCACCATCAGCGTCAGGCCCAGGAACGCCAGGAACACGGCACTGAAGATCGGGTTGCGGACGAGCCGGAACGGGCCCCAGGTGACCAGGACGGTTCGCTCGGTTTCGTCCACACCGATACGCCAGGATGCTCCCATCGCAAGTTGGGCGGCGAAGGTAGCCAAGATGCCGAGCACGGCAAGTGCCGTGCCGACACCGCGAGCCACCGGGTGGTCCAGAACCTCGAGCGGCGCGAGTCCGGTCAGGTCTGCGATAGGCGCGGCCACGCCCGTGATCAGGGTGCCGAATTCCATGCCCCAGTGCGCCCACCATTGCAGGGATCCAGGCCCGACCGAGAACTGCCGGATCCCGGCGTCGCCCGTGCTGCGTCGCTGGATCACGTGGCGCGCGACGTCGAGCAGGGCAAAAACTCCGGTGAGGATGAGAGCAGCGACAGCCATCACCCATCACCCCTCGTCACTACCCGGTTCATCAACATTATCGAATCGCTTCCTGCCGCCTAGGCTTTTTACCATAACTTTTTGGCGATCCAGCGGCCCGGACGCATCCGCCTCCGGCAATTTCCAGATTGCTGACACTGCGTAAGCTGTTCTGCCCAGCCCGGCTTCGATGACCTTTGGTGAGTGACCGGACGCGCCCCGGACCGGGCCTCGACCGTACTTCGGAGATCAGAGATGGCGGCGTGCATCTTTCACTTCTGCGCCGGCCTGGATCCCCTCGCTTGCGCTACCGATCGCCGGTATAAACGCGAAGCTTCCAGGGGACATGATTAGCGTGTGACGAAATTCGGCCCGAGGCCTGGAGGCGGCGGGTAGCGGGCCGACCCCGCCCAGCATGTCATCGGCGTGGCGGAAAGATGCTCGGCACGGGCTCGGCGTTGGACCGCTAGGTCCTGTGCGAAAGCGCCCCAGCTTCGGTGATCCCGGCCCGGAGTCCGTCCGGCTGCAGGGCATCTCTCCGTTCGCATCAGCGGCAACTTTTGCCCTCATCGCCAGGAGCCAGCGCCAGAGATCGCATCAGATCCCGACGCTCCACGGTAGAGCCGCGCACCAGCCCGGACTGTGGCCGTCAGGACGACCCGGGTTTTCCGGGAACGTGGACTGCGCCGAACTCAGTGATCATTTCCACTTCTTCCAGCGTCAGGAGTGCCGGCAGCTCAGGCGCACGGCCATCCCGGCTACCTCTGACGTGCAGCGAGTGCACTGGGCCATATGCAGCGCCTACATCTGCGGCATTACCGGGAATATCTTGTCCCGGCACACCGGCTACGAAATCGGACATCACCAGGGCCGTCCTGAAAGCCTGTCAGACCGTCTGCACGGACTCCCGGACGAGTGCGAATCGCATGCACGAGCACATTGGCGTATCTGCATGGAAGCCGGCCGCCGCTGCGAGCAAGCTTGCGCGGAGCCCGCTATCAGTTGAATTTAGAGCCAGCCGGTGGGGTCGACAACTTTCCCGTTGACTTCAACCTCGAAGTGGAGGTGGCAGCCGGTGGAGGCGCCCGTGGTCCCACTGAAGGCCACCACGTCTCCCCGGGATACTGCCTGCCCCTTGGTCACGTTGAAGGAAGACAGGTGGTTGTATGTGGTTTTCAGGCCGTTGCCGTGATCCACGACCACGCGGTTCCCTCCGCCATACTGGTCCCAACTTGCGAAGGTGACGGTGCCTGCGGCAGCGGCCAGGACGGAAGTGCCGCACTGGGCGACGAGGTCCTGTCCCCGATGGAAATCTCCTGAACCGCCTGTGATGGGACTGACCCGGAGCCCGAACGGCGAAACTGTGGTCATCGCAGCGAGCGGAGCGCCAAGAGTTCCAGCGGAGGCTGCGCGGGTGAGGGCACCGGCCGACTGGGCACTGAGCAGTTGTTTCAACTTGCCGTCCGGGTCCGCCTTCGTGGCTACCGGGGAGCGGCTGAAGTCGATTCGAGCTCCCGGCGCCGCGGAAATTTCAGGCTGTGGGGCGGCGGAAACGGCGGACGCGGCCTGAACGGGTTCCTGGGCGGCCATCACAGGGCCGGTCACCGGAACAGTCACGGTGAGTGCCAGGCCCGTTGCTGCCAACGCGATGCCGCCCTTCTGGCCGATACCGCTGGAGGCGGCGAAATCAGTGATCTGGCGGAAGGGTCCCCGGCGACGGCGTGCTTCTCGCTGCGGATCGCGGGGCCTGTCCGCGGTAAACACCTCGGTCGCCCGGCGCGCCGAAGCGGGGCCTGTCGCGCGTCGGCGGCCCCTGGAGTATTGCCTGGCCAAGATTTTTTCCTCTCCGGGTAAGCCTGCGAAGTTAGCTGTCGGATTCGGGTCAGAGAGTTCAAAGACCCGGTCCGCCGTAACAAGCACTCTGCGCAGAGATGTCCCCGGAAGGATTTTTAGCTGGATGAGGGCTTGCTGCTGACGGACTTCACCCCAAGGCAGTCCTGCGACTGCCGGTTATGGTTCCTCCGCCTCTGCCAGTTGGTGACTCGTGCACCTGATCCGCTGGCAGAGCTTGGCTCCGGATCAGGTAACGCTTTGGTATCGATGCTTCAGGCTCCACTATAGCTGACTAATCGGACCGTAATCGTTCCGTTAGCTTTGCGGAAGGGGCGTCACGGCATTACGTGCGCCGGGTCAGCGCAACTGGAGGAGTCGGGGTCTCGCCCATCCCGTGCTGCTCATCGTCGCTTAAATATGGTTAAGGATTCGGAACGCCATCATTTGGCCTTGACCACTATCGGCCCGTCGCCTTTGATGCCGTCTGCCGCCTTTGCCCCATGTGGCGGCGGCTGCGGAAGCTCTGACGTCGGACTTGATTCTTTCATTTGCCAGAAGGGCCCGTCCGAACCACATGAGACCGGCAATACTGACTTCACCCGCAGTTCGTTCGGGTGGAAACCTTCGCATTCTCCGGTGGGAACAGCGGATCGTCAGGGCAGCCTGGGCTTCCGCCGGGCGTCCCGGCGTCCCAGGAACACCGCCGCCCCTCCCGCCATCAGGCTCAGGATGAGAAGCACCCAGCCCCCGACCGTGAGGGCTGACGCCGCAGCCACCGCGCTGGCATCGGGCGTGGCAGGAGCAAGGGCGGCGTCAACGGCAGCGTTGGCCCACAGTCGGATGATGACGAAGAGTATCGGCGCCATCCACAACGCCCAACGCACGGTCTTGACGGCCACGTTCGTGCCGATCAGCAGGAGCCAACTGAAGCCGAAAATGAGAGGAAACAGCGTCCCCGCGGTTTTGTGGACGTAGCCGAGCTGCCCGCGGGCGTCATCGTCCATGGCAGCGCGCAGCTGCCCAACATACTCGGTGGAAAAGCCGCCCACAAGGGAATCCGGCATCGCGAGACCGCCGGACAACTGCGTCATCTGGTTCAGCGTGAGCAAGTGCAGGTACCAGAACAAGAAAAGGCTGGCTACGACGCCGGCAACAACGATCAGGTTGCTGTTACCTTGCGCCTTTTGCGGCGACCGGCTGGTTGTGGAGTTGATCACAGGAGGCAGTTGGTGGGCGGGGACCGTGGCTTTGCTGCCGTGTTTTTTGATGCGCTGGGCGGGAGTCTTGGCCATGGCCTCATTATCCCGCGCCAGCTTGATCCATCAGGACAACAACCTGATCGAACAGGTCGGGACCGGCGGGATGGATCCCTACTGTCTCAACGGCTGCTATGGCCAGGTGGCATGGCACGGGCCTCCGCCGGCACGGGTTTGGCCGGTTTCAGGCCACGACGAGCAGGCCGGTGCCGAACATGACGGCCAGGCCTGCCACGATTCCCCCGGCGGTCAGCGGCGTGAAGGTCTTTCCTTCGGGGTCCTTGAGCATTGGCAGGAGCTTGACAGCGACCTGGCCGACGGCCCCGGCGCCGAGACCGAGGAGGAATGCGCCCAGGGTGGGCTGGTACACGGTGGAGCCGATCAGTGCCCCGAGCACGGCAGGGGCGCCGGCGATCAGGCCCAGGACGGCGAGGCGGGCAAGGGAGGGTCTTGTTCGGGCCATGGGGGTGACGATGGCAAGGCCTTCGGTGGTGTTGTGGATGGCGAAGCCGATGATCAGGGAGGCGCCCAGGGCCAAGGAGCCCACGGCGTAGGCCGAGCCGATGGCGAGGCCCTCTCCGAGGTTGTGCAGCCCGATGCCGACGGCGATCAGCAGGGCCAGCCTGCGCGGCGAAAGTGCGGCGGGCTCCCCTGTGGTGTGCAGGTCCTGGTGCCGGCGCATCCAGGCGTCGGTCGCCTCCAGCACCAGGTAGGACAGCAGCGCCCCCAGGATCACGACGAGGGGTCCGCCGAAGGCGCTGGTGCCGGCGACGAGATCAAAGGCCTCAAGGGTGGCGTCGAAGGTCAGGAAGGCCAGCAGCCCGACGGTGACGCCGAGCAGTCCGCGCACCCAGGCGGCGGAGGAGCGCCGGACGAAAGGCATCCAGAGCATTCCCAGCGCCACCGGAATGACTCCGACGTAGACGCCGAGCAGTGCCATCAGGCCGAAAAAGGAGCCGTCGCGTTCGGGGCTCAGCGCGGCGGCGTCGATGGCGGCGGGGATCTTGCCCCCGATGGAGGTCACCAGGGCGATCTCGTAGGGGTCCCCGTCCACCCAGTGGTAGCTGACGGTGATGGTGCTGGTCTGCAGCGGGGCCATGGTCTCGGTGGTCTGGGTGAAGGCTGCGTAGTAGTCCGAGACGTTGACCTGGGCGATGGCCACCGGGTCCGGGCCTTCGTTGCGGACAGTGATGATGATCTGGCCCGGGGTCAGCCGGACGTCCTCCACCGCCACTTCTTCCTTGGGTGGAACTCCCTGGCCGAGCCGGGACAGGCCCGGGCCGTTCAGCAGGGAAAACAGGCCCAGGAGGACGGCTATCAGGACCAGGGGTCCGAGACCGAGCAGCCACCGGGGTTTCGGCCGCCGGACGACTGTCTGATCTGTTGACCTGGATGCCGGCGCTGACGTTGATGCCGGTGCGGCGGGTGTGGTGTGCGTGCGTGTCATGATGCGCTCACCTCGAAGAAGCCCATCCAGCCCAGTTCGGCGAATTCGGTCTTGTGCGCGTGGAACATGTACTTGCCCGGATACGGGAAGCGCAGCTCAAGCATGCCGCGCTGGCCCTGAACCTGGGAGATGGTGTCCGTGTATTCGCTCGGTGTCAGCATGGTCCCGGTGGGGTAGTAATGGAAGAAGTTCCCGTGGACGTGGAACGAGTTGATCGGGTCGTATTCCAGCACGTTGATCAGGTGGATCCGCACGAGTTCGTTCTGTTTGACCTGGACCGGGTAGTCCATGAAGTGGAAGGGCAAGCCGTTGACGGAGTAGAACTCGTTGTCGTCCCCGCCGTCGGTGTTGTAGCCGTTCATGACCATCACCATCTCGTCATCGGCCTTGGGCCGGCCCTCCTTGGGTTCGATAATGAAGGCCCCGTAGAGGCCTTTGGCGATATGCGGGGCCAGCGGTGACTGGTGGCAGTGGTACAGGTGCGTGCCAAACGGGGTCGCATTGAACTCGTAAGTGAAGCTCTGCCCAGGGGAAATGGACCCTGGGCCGATTCCCGGAGTGCCGTCCATTTCGGCCCTGTGGACACCGTGGAAATGCATCGTGTGCGGGTGCGCCCCTGCGTTGGTGAAGTTGATCCGCAGCGCATCGCCTTCCCGGGCCCAGAGCGAGGGTCCGGGGATCCGGCCGTTATAGCTCCAGCCCGGAAACGTCACCCCCGGAGCGATCTCGAAATCCTTGTCCACCGCCACGATGTCCCACTCCCGCAGGGTCCGCCCGTCCGGCAGGGTGCTGGTTTTGCCGCGGTCAAAGTCCCGCAGGATGGACGAAGGGTCAATCCCTGCCCGCTCCACGGGCACCGATCCGGTGGGGAATCCGGCATGCCCGGCCTGTGTCATCGCCACCGATGCCGGGGTGCCTGCGTTCGCAGGCTTGTTGGCGGCCGGTGGCTGCATGGCGCCGTGATTCATGCCTTCCGGACCTGAGGTTTCCCCCGGGCCTTTGGGTTCCGGTGCGGTAAAGGCCGACAGCGCGGGCACGGCAGCAAAGGCGGCGGCACCGGACAGCATCGCCCGCCTGCTCGGCATTTTGGACTTTGCCGATTTCAGGGCGTCCACAGGACCTCCATCTTCAAACATCATTGTTTGAGAAGTCTAACATTCATGTTTTGTTGATAAAATCTCTGTTATGCCTGTATCCGACCTGACCCATTCCGCCCAGGACTACCTCAAGCTGATCTGGACCGCCACCGAATGGTCCGCCACGCCGATCACCATTAGGGTCATGGCCGAGCGCTTGGGGGTGACCCCGCCCACGGTCTCCGACGGAATCCGGAAACTGGCCCGGCAGGGACTCCTCTCCCACGCCCCCTACGGCAGCATCGAACTGACCGATCTCGGACGGGAGCATGCACTCACCATGGTCCGTAGGCACCGGCTGCTGGAGACGTTCCTGGTCGAGGTGCTCCACTATGGCTGGGATGAAGTCCATGACGAGGCCGAAGTGCTCGAGCACGCGGTGTCGGACGCCCTGATCGAGAGAATCGACGCCCACCTCGGCCATCCCACGCATGACCCGCACGGTGACCCGATCCCGACTGCGGACGGTCAGCCCCATCTTCCGGCCGCCGGCCAGCTAACCACCGTGACCCCCGTCCGCGGCGTCACCATCACCAGGATCTCGGACGCCAACCCGGACATGCTCCGATACTTCTCCGAACTTGGACTCCGGCCAAACACACGATTGACCGTCCTCGGCCAGCGCCCCTACGCCGACGTCACCAGCGTCCGCGTTGAGGACAGCGGAAACGAAATCGATCTCGGATCGGCCGCGGCCGCTTCGATCTGGGTTGTCTCCAGCTAACGGGCCGTTTTAGATCTTTCGCATGCACAACGTTTTCGTTCCGGCCAGAACCAGGACGTGACTGTTGGTGACCGGATCCAAGCCGTAAGGGAGCCTGAGGGGGGTTGCGTGCGTCGGGGGATCGAGGCCCGCACGATGGCACTTATCTCCGCGCCCACGGGCACACCCCTGACAATGACGGCGGTCCTGGTGCAGGATGCGCACACTGTGTATCCCTCTCCGGATACCGGGCCAGCGGTATGCTGCGGTTTTGTTGAATGAGTTTTGGGCCACCGGAACCCCCTCCCGCAAGGCCTGGTCTTGGTGCCATGGTCCTGATCGGTGCCGGAATCGTTCTCAACGTGGTCGGATGCTCAGTGGGTGCGGCTCAGGCCTGACGCACGCCGTCGGCGTCCAGGAGAAGGTTTGCGGTGATGAACTTTGGGCACTGCGTGAGCTTGGGCGTGAAGGTAATCGTGCGGACGGGCAACGGTGACCCATCGGCGCCGACACCCGACACCGTGGCGTCAATAGGATCCTCCGTGATCAGATCCAGCCAAAGGTGGCCATAGAGTGTCCCGTCGGGAGACGCGGTCGGAGGGCACACGGCATCAGGGCCCTCGCAGCCTTCGTTCACGGGCTTGGTGCCGGCAGCCAGCGCCAGGTCACCCTCCTTGCACACCCCGGACTGGCATGCCTTCAGGTGGACAATGCGCACCGCCGGGACATAGCTTTGCAGGACAGTCACCGTCACCACAGGGGCCTGGGCAATCGCAGGGCATGACGTGACCGGTGACACGCATGCCGCGGCCAGCAAAGCTGTGGCCAGCCAAATCCTGCGCATGCTTCAGCGTAGATACGGTGCGCCGATCCCGGGCACCCCCACCGCATCCAGGTATGCGGAACCGCCATCGAGACCGGATCTTTACGGACTGTCCTTCAACAGCGCCCCGGATATTCGGTGCCGCTGGCTCCTTGCCAGAACTGCTTACTCCGGTGACCTGGCCACATTCGACGATGTCATTCCAAGGACGAAGACGGCGGCGAAGGACACCCCCGCTGAGACGATCACTACTCCTGTAACCATCTCCGGAGACCACAGAACGGGTTCTGCGGCGGCCACCGCAACAAGCTGTCCCGGCCAGAGCAGCAGAGGCAGCAGGGGTGCCATTACGAGTTCCCGAACCCGCACAGAGGCACCAAGCCCACCCAAACCTGCAAGCGCGAGGTCAGCGCCCGCGCCCGCGGCCGCGGCGGCCATGATGACGCCGGGGTTGGGGAAGTCCGCCAGGACGGAGGCCAAGAGGGCAAGTGATGTGACGAGGAAGGTCACTGTTCCCGGGACGGCCAGTCCGAAACGAATCAGGAGCGCCAGGGGAACCACGATGACCAGCGACGTCACGAGGTAGCTGGCAAGACCGGCGGACGCGATCGCCTCTCCCGTTATGTGTTCAGCTGTTCCTTCGGGGGCATGTGATATGGCCATGGTCGCCTGGTCCGCCAGAAACCCGGACAGGTAGCTGAGGGCGAAAGCGGCGACGGCGGTTATCGCCGTTACGGCGAGCAGGACAGGAACTCCCGTCAGCCGTGAGGATGAACCGGCCCGCAGCCGGGAAGCCCTGATGGGTCCGGAGAACAACAAGGCGCCCCCGGCGAACAAGACCAGATGCGTGGGACTGAGCAGGGCGTCGATTCCGAACTCCACACCGAAAAGCTGGTGCCAGACCATGTCGGAGATGCCTCCCACGCCAAAGACGGCGGCGCCCGCAACGGCGTGCCCATAGCCGGCGGGAACAACGGCCAGGCGGGCCACTCGCTGGCGAGCGGCCGCGCGCCTGCCAAGCACGGCCAGCCATCCCACGAGCATCAACAGGCCCCCATACAGGAAGGCATGCCATGGAGTGAAGAAGGAATCAGGCAGGCCAAGAACATGGGCACGCCCATCCAGGTATACGGCGGTCACAATCAGAAGACCAAGAACCGATGTGACCAGATCCTCGGCCACCAGTGTGGGCACCGCCCGCCCTGGCACGGCGCCGCTGTGCTGAGCGGACGACGAGGACTCGCTGCTGGACCGCACCTTCATGAAGGACCTCCTCTGTTGGCTTCCGGAAGGGACGGGTCTTCGCCTGGCTCTGCCAACACCGCCAAGGTATACCGCTGGGCGGCGTATCGGTCAACGGGCTTTTGGGGCCGTGCTGGAAACAGTACGTTCGTGGGTTTAGCCGATGCATCGAGATCCGGTCTGGTACGGGAAGGCCGCGCTTGAGGGTCGTCAGGGGTTTGGACAAAGGCGTCCCCGCACTTGGGGACGCGGGTGCCTGCGTGGACCTGGGCGAATTTGCTGACAATCTGCCCGGCGCTGTTGAGTTCAACCCCGATATATTGATGATGAACGCCGCGTCGGACCAGCCAGCGAAGGTGCAGACGTACGCTGCACCGGCGAACCCGCTGCCGCTTGGACTACTCCTCGCCGCTCTTCGATCTGGGGGCGGTCCTTGCCTCGACGGCTAACCCGGTCCGCTTTCCCGGAAAGAATCAGGAATGATCCGTTTTCGACCGCCGACGGCCGGCCTCAGGCACCTGAGTTTCTGGCCCGGCGCTGCGCCACGTAGAAGATGCCCCCGCCCAGTGCCAGCAGCGCGGCCGCGATCCCCGCGACCAGGGGCGCGTTCTCATCATTGGGTCCTCTGACCTGATCCGGGACGGCAGCTGCCGGCGCCGTGGCCGGCGGGGAGGTGGCCGCAGATGCGGAACCGGATGACATGGCGGAGCCGCCATGGTTCATGCCGGGCATGCTGCCGCCGGAGCCATCTGAGCAGCCAGCCAGCGCGATGGCTGCGGCGATCGCAGCGGCCGGGATGGTCATGTACTTCTTGTTCATGAAAATTTCCTTCAAGACATCAACAGACGCTGGGCGCCATCGTCAAAGCGCACGCCAGCTGAGTGCAGGGTTTCTAAAATCCTGACCGGTGTACGGGTATCGGCTGGCAGCAGAGGGTTCATAAAGAGGCCGGAGCGATGGCAGCAATCGGCCGGCATCGGGTCTGATGGGTGGTGGAAAGTTTGGCTGGGCTCGTGTCTTTCGAGGCCTTGTCCGTTGACGTTGCGATTCAGAGGTATATCCGTGCCAGTTCACCCAGTCTGAACAGGATGCCGGCCGGACAAGTTCACCGGGCATGCGCTGTCATGCCTCTGTTGCCGTCCTCGGGAAGTCGTGGCCGCCGGACGGGCCAGCCGAAGGCAACAGTGAGCGTGGTGACGAGGAACACGAGGGCGGCGATCGTCATCGCCGCGTCGGTCCAGAACTGTTCGGGAAACAGCCTGATCAGCGTGTCATCTACCCGGAACGTCCAGGTACCGGCGGCGAAGAACAACGCATGGATCTGAGTAAAGAAAGCTTCCCAGGCCAGGACCGCAAAAACCGTCAGCGCCACGATCAGGGCCAGCGTCAGCGCCGCCCCGGAGAACAGGGCCCTTCGGACCGCTCCGTGATACTTGCGGGCGAGGTACACGCACGAGGCTACAGCGGCCAGAAGCATCACGAACGCCACGAGGAAGGAGACCGAGAGGACACCCTTGACGTCCGCCATGTGTCCCACTTCGCTTTCAAGGAACAACCTTCCGCCCTCTGCGTTCACGAGTCTGCCGAGGTATCCGGCCGGGGCGAGGTTCAGAACATAATCGAGTGTGTAAGAGCCGTAGATCAGGCGTTCTTCGGTGGAAAAGCCGAAGCTGTCAGCCGGAAATCCGGGGCGCTGGTATTCGACCCAGAGGAACAACGGCGAAGTCACAGCCCGGACGGCACCGGCGACCACAATCACCGGGAAGAACACCGCCACAAGGACCTGAAGGAATCGTCGGAACAGGGATCCTGGGACGGCCGCGTGCCCCCTCGAAGGTGCGCTGTCGGCGCTGGTGGGCAAGTCGCTGGTTGATCCCCCGATGCCCGGCCCGGCTGTCGCTGGGCGGACCGGATCCCCGGGGCGGCCGGTGATGTCGCCGGCGGTTTCCTGGCCTCCCGCCAGCGGTTGTGGCGGAATCCCGGGAGCGTCTCGCGGGGATTCCATGGTCCTGCGGGGGTTTTCAGATCCGGCCATATGGATTCTCCTTGACTGTGCGCCGTCACACCACGCACATCAGTGCGACTTCTTCTTCCAACAAGGCTACAGGTCTCCATAGCCGCCGCGCTTTCGATTCCGCAAGAGCCGGCCGCCGCACGGAAGGGTCCACCGTTCCCGCCTGCCGTGCCAACTCCTTTTACGGAACGGCGGGAACCAGCCGCCTCGACGCCATGGATGGTCACCGTTGACCGGTCGAGGAAGTCCAGCATCACAATTGAGAACCGGGATCCGCCCACCCAAGAATTCGGACCGCCAAGGGATCACGGTTTTCGATGGGCATCAGCGCGGACTTCTCGAGCCACACCAGATGCGACCTTCCGAACCCTGGGTCCGGGCCGTTCTCTTATTCGGCAACACAACCGAATCCGTACAGGAAAAACTGCCGGTCTTGACCGCGAAATTAATCTTCGTCGTGAGTCCTTGGCTCGGCCTGCGAAGTCGAGCGTGACCAGGTAGCCCCTGAGTGCCAGTTGATTGATCGTCCTGGCCCTGCTCCGCCCCGACGACTTCGGCATAAACGCAGTTCACGCTGTGGCACACCGGTGAACCCGAAACTTCAGCACCCTGAAGTTTCTTGGCGCCGGGTCCAGCGCAGCGCGCGTAGAATTCGCCAGCCGTAGCCGCATGCTGCACAGCCAACTGGGAACCCAGGACCGAAGCCGCTACGGTCCGGCCCTTCACGGTCATTGACCGGAGTCACCGCGAGGGAGGGGTGCGTTTGGCCGGATCTGCATGCTTGGCGAGGTCTGTGGGACGCACTGTGGCGGCTCTTTCCTACCTCATCTGGTGTCTTCCTGCCCGAGGCACCTCCTTGTTGCCGGGATCTTTCCAACCGCATCGGCAAGATCGGCCAGGACTGTTGCCGAACTGATCTTGTCCGGATCCATCAGGATTTCCGTAGCAGGCTCGCGGCCGAAGGTGGTCAGTGTCCACACCGGGTCCCCTTCCTTGATAACCCAGTCGATGCCGTTGACGCTGACGCACCTGTCAGTTGTGGGGCCAGGTACGTTGACACCGCAGCGGAGGATCACGCGGGATGGATCTCCCCAGGCGGACGTGGCCTGGCTGTTGGTCTTGCGTAGGGTGGCATCCCCGATAGCGTCGGGAAGAGCCACCATCATCGGTGCACAAGCGGGGTTTGCCGCATCCTTCGCGGGTGTTACGTCCACGACTGGGGAGCAGGCTGTGATCACAACCAGGATTGCCGCTGCTGCTGGAAGACCGAACCATCGGATGGGACCACTGACGGTGGTAATTTTGTGGAGCGGGCGCATTTGTCCACCCTATCCGGTGCGTGGGATGGCCCCCCGCGCTGGGCCCGGAAGGATATATGGCAGCCGGCTTTTGAGGCTGAAACTGCCGTTTCAAAGCGAAACGTGGGCATCCCGAACACGTAAAGGCACATCCAAAATCTGGGGATTCCTGCCATGTTCGAGGGTACAAGCGCCGGTTTCGATGCCCTGCTCGGTGGTCCGCATGCCCAGGCAAGCGCGGGTCGGTTCATTTCAACCAGCTGACTCCGGACCATCCCGAAATTCGTGCCTCGGTCGTTACTTCTCCCTCTTCCGGCGAGGGTGCCTAGCCCCAGGGGAAAGACCTATCCACCCCCTGCGGCCGGTCAGCAGCACTCAGGGGCGCCCCGCTCCCCCGGTTATCTGCGCGCGCAACCCGAAGGAGCCGCAGTCACGTTGCAGGCGTCCTGACCGTGCCGGCAACGTGTGGGCGCATTGATTCAAAGACAAAGCGGCCGGCTTTGACCGTCGTCGGCCACCAAGTAGCGGCGGGGCGCAGCCCATGAGGTCCATGGACACGGGGCGGTCATGGTTGCTCAAGGATGGGCTTTGGGGCGCCGCCGAATGATCCTGACTACGACCGCCGATGCGACGCCAATTGCCATGACAACGAACATGACGTATCCGGATGTGAACAACCATCCGGCGAACTCAGAATGCGAGGACGCTGCATCCGCCTCCGTGCTGATCGACCAGCCATAAGCTGCAGTGATAGCCGTCCACAGCCCGCCCGCGACACAGACAACCCACGAGATCGGCGACATCCATGGTTTCTTGTCCCGATACGAAAGCGCCACGCCCAGCAGCGCTATGCCTGCGACGGCCAGGACCAGGCCACTGAAGTAAAAACGGCCTGCCACTATTCCAGCGAGAACGCCCAGGGATCCAATGATGAAAAGGCGCCGGGCACCGAGCGGCATCTGGGGCCCGCCTGCACCCGTGACCGGGACCGCTTCTGACATGCGGGGCATCTCTTCCTTATCACTCATCGGGTTTCTCTATTCCTTAGTATCGTGGTTTCGGGCGTGGCCACCGAACGACCGCCCCGATGCGCCTGACACCATCTTCTTGGTGAATCCAGCACTCAAACAGTACAGACTCGCCTGCCACCCTGGTGAATCCGGGCACCCCCGACAACGCGCTGAGCGGCAGCCGCGGCCGGGGTGTTGAGCAAGACCAGGAGCATGCGGACCATCGACGTCGAGTTGTTCGACAAGACCGGCACTCTGAGCAAGGGTGGACCCGAGCTCAAGGATGTCGCCGGGGCCGGCCCGATGGGGCTGCTGAAAGCCACACTGCCCTTCATCTACAAGCACTACGCCGTGACGCGGTACGGACGCAGGCGCCTTCAAACATAACGCCCTGTCGCGGTTGGTCAGCTACCGCAGAACCTGGCCCGGCCCCAAGGATTAGTGGGCCACGTGTGGGTCGCCGCGTTGATGAGAACTCTCTGATTCCGGGCTGCACGCTTTCCGGGCAGGATAACCCCAGCCAACATCGCCCAGAGCGTGGCAGGAGATGTGGGGCTCATTGGCGGATTTCACCGCGGCGTCAAACCCGGGCGCTTCGGATCGGACCGTGCCTGGGTCACAGCCGACGCCGGGCCATGAGACACTGAAGAGCGATTTCCATCGCCTCTATTTTGTCTGGGAGATGCCCGCATGGAGATTATTAGTCAAACCGTGCTCGATGCGGCCGGACAATGGTGGATCTACCCGCTTCTGCTCGTCTTCTTCTTTGTTGACGGCTTCGCGATGGTCGTCCCCAGCGAGACCCTCATCGTCGCGCTGGCGGCCTTCTCTCGGCAAAGCGGCGAACCCAGACTGTGGATTCTTGGCGTCACCGCCCTGCTCGGAGCCATCGCGGGGGACAATACGGCCTACCTGCTCGGCCGGAAAATCGGCCTGGAGCGGTGGGGGTGGATGCGTAAACCGAAGGTCCGGAAGGTGTTTGGCTGGGCACAATATGAGCTGGAGAAGCGCGGCGCCGTGCTGATCTTCACGGCGCGTTACATCCCGTGGGGGCGCGTGGCCGTGAATTATGTTGCGGGCACCACCGCCTTTCCGCGCCGCCGGTTCTTCTTCCTGGATGCTTTCGCGTGCATCACCTGGGTGGTGTATTCGGTCGGACTCGGCATGCTGGCCGGTTCCTTCCCCTGGCTGCACAGCAACCCTTTGCTCAGCGCCGGCATAGCCGTGGCGTTCGCAGTCGTTGTGGGCATCGTCATCGACCACCTCCTGCGCTGGTGGCACAAACGCCTCGGCCGCCATGACGCCAGGCCCGCTTCGGAACCGGCGGCAAGCGGTGAGCCGGCGGACGCGGTGCCCGCATCGTTGGACGCCCCGGCCGTCAAGCCCCGAAGCTAGAAACAGCCCAGCAGACGAATCCCGGCGGCCGAACGGACGGAAAATGGACGTTGCAGCGCCGTGACCCGGACAAGGTTCTGCCACCTCTTGCACTAGCTGGCCGGGCAAGGTCCACTATGAACAGGCACGATTTCAGGGCCGCCTTCGTGCCGTGCCGACCGCGGCCACAACTCCCCTAACGGGCACGAAGAGGCCGAGCCGGAGGCAGACCCTATGCATGGCCGATGATGCGTTTGTCCGGCATTCCTTCAGCGCCTGAGGCTCCTACGGCCTTCCAAAGGATTTCTGCGTGATCCCGGGTGCTGGCCGCGGCTGAAACTGTTCATGGCTGGTGCTCATTCCGGCAATGATGGTGAAGTATTTGACGGGACAGGCTGCGGAATTCAGGTTTGGGTCCGGTCCGCGGTGCGCTGTTCCTTGCCTACGTTCTTCTGGCCCTGTTCTGGTGGCGCACGAATAATTGGACAGGAAGCGCACTGGCGATGGTTCTTGTTGATTCGGTGCTGCCAATTTCTGGGTTGCCCGGCGGACGGATCCGGACGACCAGAAGGTCGCCGTACCGACCCCGTGAGTCTTGTCTCGGCTTCGGTCCCTCGGCAGGATAGTCCTCATCCTGCAGATGCGCCGTCGTGGCCGAGATGTTCAGCCCAGGTCGCGGGCAAGCTGCTCGACAGGATGCAGGCCACGCCCGAAACGGGCTATCGCGTGCCGGTTCGTCTCGAGCTCCCCATAGGGCAGGTATCGGACGTGCAGATCAGTGATCCGGCTGAAGGCCGGTCGCCGGAGCTGGGTCCGAACTTCCTCCTCACGGGCATCCGGAGCCACGAGATACAGTGCCTCTACTGCCCCGGTTTCACCCGAGAGAGCCAGATCAAGCATGCGGACGATTCCTGAGTATATCGATGTGCTGTGCTCAACTTCGAAGGCGGCGGTCACGCTTCCGCCCGGTTCCAGCCACAGGACGTCAATGAGCCTGATGGCGCTGGCGGCGGTGCCGTTCACCAGCCCTGCCGGCAGCTCCGTCAGGCAGCCGTCGGCCAGGCGGCCTCCCGCGTAGGCTCTGCCGCGATCGTTGCTGGCGATCCACACATCGAACCCGAGCGAGAGTCCGAGGTCACGCAGCCACCCCTGCACTTCGGTGTGAGTGAGGTCATCGCGCTCCGCGACGGCCTGCGCCTTGTCCAGCCTTGCTTCCTCACGGACCCGGGCAAGGTCGGCATGCCACGCTGCCCTCGCTGCGGCTGTCTCGGGACCCGGCAGCGGTGGGGCAGGGAAACGGCCGCTCCCGATGTCGAAGAGCAAGCCGGCGATCGCGCCGAGGTCGTTCGAGAGCAAATCCCGGAATGCAGTGTTGATGGACATCACGCCCTCGCGCATGCTCAGGTATTCGTCCCAGCTTCCGAGCTTCACCTTGCTTCCGGTCAACGCGTTATAGCCCTTGACGATCGCGGTGTTGAACGGCGGCATCAGCGTGGGGTGCAGGAAATACAGCAGATTAGCGGCGGCCGGGCCCAGCCCCTTGACTTTCCGCCGGGTGAACGACCTCACTGCCGCCAGCAATTGCGCCTCCGTATTGCAGCACCGGCACGTCTCCAACATCCGGCCGAACGCCAATTGGTTCTCGCGGTCCTCATAGATGTCGGGGATCCGCAGCTTGGGTTTCCAAAGAAACGCGTGATCTGCACCCTTGAAGATCTGCCGTTGCTCGGCGACCCCATGCACCACCGTCTCAAGTGAAGAACCCCGGAAAGCGGTACCGAACGTGCCGGCCTCGATCTCCGCACTCACCAGCTCAATCCCACGGCGAAGGGAGCGGAAATTCTTGACGCGCTCAGGCCAGAGGAACCATGTCCTGTAGGTGCCGGCAGGATCCTCCCGCCAGCGTAAAACCAGCTCCCGAAGGGCGGACTCGTCAAAGGGAGACAGGGAGGGCACAGGGAAGGGATCCGGGGTCACATTCAAAGTATGGGTGAATGGCCCCGCCCTTGCTTGGAATGACGCGCAGGTCCTGAGCGGTCGAGGCAGAGCGTATGACCTGTTGAGTCGAATGTCGGACCTGCGGCAGTTCGCGACGCATCCAGGGCACGACGCATCGCTGCGGTTTTTCACCCGCCAGTCCCCCGTGGCATGCCTGTTTTCCGTGCCCGATTAGGGCGTCCGCTGAAAGCGCAGCTGCGGGGCCGGATGAAACCAGCCGCGGCCGGGTATTCGCGGACCAGGGTGAACGGCCTGCGTGTCTGACGCGACACGGTATCCTTAAACGAAATCACGCCTGTCCGGAAGGGAGGAACGCCATGTCCGCACCTGCAGCGAGCCGGTCCCTGACCCCGGCGTCCTTGCACCGTGCGGGTCTGATGGTGTTGCTGCTGGCACTCATCGCCGGAATCTTCGGAATGCACCTTTTAACCGGCACCCCTAGCGTGTCCGGAGCCGTCACAGAACCCGGACCAGCAGCACTACAGACGCTCCCGGGACAGGCATCTACACAGACTGGCCGGGCAGTTTCCCGGGCCGCGGAGCCAGCGCCCCCGGCATCGTGCAGCAGCCCCCTTGAGCCCAGCCCATGCTTCGACTTCAAGAGCTGCGCCACGATGGCCGGGATGGATGCAGTCTGCGTCCCTTCACATGACGCCGCGTCTTTGGCAGTTCCTCCGCCCGGTCTCTCTTTGGCGGTGCTATACGGCCCGGTCGCGATCGTTCCCGCGGCCGAAAGCCTTTACGTCGCCGGAAGTCCTTCTCCAGGCGACCTTTCCATCAGCAGGACGTAAAGGGCCCGGCGGCGTCGGCATTTGCCCGGCGCAGCATTTGAGCTCCAAGCCCGAAACATGTATCCCGCCTGGCGGATCTTCCCCCGCCCCTTACCGGGGCGCGTTGACAACCCCGCATGAGGCGGTCTGCTGAATTTTGAAGGACAAACCTTTCCATGGATAAGAAGTACCTATATCCTCCTCCGGCTGCCGCGATCCCCGCGGCTAGTGCCCCGGCCCTACAGCCAGCCCCGGCGGGAGCACCGGACCATCGTGCACACTGTCAGGCCGTGGAGATGAAAGACACGGTGGTCAAAAAACAGGGCAATCCGGACGCCGTCACCGCCCTGGCTACCAAAAACACGGCGCAGGCACCCGAGATCGACAAAATGACCGTGTGGCGGCAGAACCGGAACGAGCCGGCAACGAGGTCCCCGGCCTACAGCATGACCGGCATGGGGACGGAGGACATGCAAAAGCTCGACACCGCGCAGGGTGCTGACCCGTCCAAGCCCGCCCTTATCATCGCCTCCCATAAGGGGGCGGTGATGATGGTCGGGACGGAAGAATTCCGACGCCAGCCCCCGGCTCCCGGCCCGAACGTCCCCCGGTCAGCTGTGACCACGGGCGTACTCGTTGCGGCTCGCCGATGCCTCCTGATGCCATGAACATCGGCGGGTTTTTCGCGTCCACGGTCACCTCCGGTGCCTTGGTCATTGCCATACCGCTGGCCATGGTTGCCGGCCTGGTGTCTTTCCTGTCGCCTTGCATCCTGCCGCTGGTTCCCGGCTATCTCGGGTACGTGTCAGGACTGACCGACCCCACCCAGCCGCGCAACCGCCGCCGGGTCCTGGCCGGGGTCGGACTCTTCGTGCTGGGGTTCGCTGCCGTATTCACCCTCTACGGGGCCGCGTTCGGGGCCATCGGGGCCTGGCTCCTGCAGTGGCAGGACACTTTGATGCGCGTCCTTGGCGCCGTGGTGCTCCTGATGGGACTGGCGCTGCTCGGGTTCGTGCCCTGGCTGCAGCAGACCCGGAAAATATCATTTAGCCGCAGGACCGGGCTGGCCGGTGCCCCGTTGCTCGGCATTGTGTTCGGTCTCGGCTGGACACCGTGCATGGGCCCGACACTGAGTGCCGTGCTGTCGTTGAGTGTCACCACCGGAAGCGCCAGCCGCGGGGCCCTGCTCGCGTTCGCCTACTGCCTGGGCCTGGGCATTCCCTTCACCCTGACGGCCATGGGACTGGGCTGGGTCAGTTCAGCCCTGGCCTTCGTGCGCCGGCACGTCCGGATCGTCAACATCGCCGGCGCCGCCATGCTCATGATCCTCGGTGTGCTCATGGTCACCGGTGTTTGGGTGCAGTGGATCTACCAGCTGCAAAACCTCTCCGGGACTTTCCTTACCCCCATCTGACAACCGCGCGGAACGATACCTCCCGCCGCACCAAGGACTATTCATGAACATTAATCTGAACCGCCGCTTCTTTTTGGGCCTGTCGGTGGCCGGCGCGGCGGCTGCCGCCCTGGCAGCCTGCTCGAATACGCCGGTCTCAAATGCCGTCCGGGTACTGCCAACCGACCCCGCCATCGCGGACCTCGAAGCAGACCGGCCCTTCACCGGGGCGACCGTGAGCCAGGACCTGAACGCCGGCACCATTACAGCAATAGTGGCCGGGAAATCGGTTACGACCTGGGGCTATAACGGGAATCTTGTCGCCCCCACGATCCGGGCGAAGGCCGGCGACCGGCTCACGGTAAACCTGGAGAACGGACTGGACGAGGAGACGGCCATCCATTGGCATGGGCTGGCACTGAGGAACGACCAGGACGGCGTCCAGCATGTCACGCAGGATCCGATCGCCGCCGGAGCCGGATTTGCCTATGACTTCCGGCTCCCGCACCCGGGCACGTACTGGTACCACTCCCATATGGACATGCAGCGCGAACGCGCACTGTATGGGGCGATGATTATCGAGGACCCGGCGGAACCACTGAAATACGACAAGGACTGGGTCATAGTCCTCGATGACTGGATGGACGGCATCACGGGGACCCCGGACGAGGTCCTGGCCGAACTCTCCCAGGGAATGTCCATGGGCGGCATGGACCACAGCTCCATGGGGTCAGGTTCCGGCGGCTCCTTCCCGGGGCCAACGGAATCAGCAGTTCCGCAGATGAAGCACATGCTGATGGGCTCGCGCAGCGATTTCCTTGGCGGGGATGCCGGGGACGTGGGCTACCCGTTCCACCTGTTCAACGGAAAAACCCCGGAGCAGGCCGAGATCCAGGCCGCCAGGGCCGGGGACGTGATCCGGTTGAGGATCATCAACGCCGCCGGGGACACTGCCTACCGTGTCGGAATCCCTGGGCAGAAACTCGCCCTCACCCACACGGACGGATTCCCGGTCAAACACCAGGAGGTCGACGCCGTGGTGCTGGGCATGGGCGAACGCGTCGACGCGCTGCTGACGGTCCGGGAAGGGTACACCCCGGTGCTGGCGCTGCCCGAAGGAAAAATCGGGCAGGCCCTTGGGTTCATCAGCACGGGCACGGGAAAGCAGCCGTTGCCGGCGGTGCTGCCGAACGAACTGGACGGAACCACGGTCGACGGCGGGCAGCTCAAGGCCGACCCCTCGGTCACCCTCAAAGCCAGGACCGCGGACCGCACCCACGAGCTCAAACTCACCGGCGGAATGGAGAAATACGACTGGGGCATCAACGGCGTCCGCTTCGACATGGCCAAACCGTTCGAGAACGCCTTCGAGCTCAAGGCCGGTGAACGCGTGGAAGTGAAGTTCATCAACGACACCGACATGTGGCACCCCATGCACCTCCACGGCCACACCTTCCAGGTCGGTGACGGCGGTGCCCGCAAAGACACCGTCATCGTAAGGCCCAAACAGACCGTCAGCGTGATTTTTGACGCGGACAACCCGGGCCAGTGGCTCGCCCACTGCCACAACGCCTACCACGCAGAAAAGGGCATGATGGCCCTCTTCTCCTACATCAAGTGACAGGTATCATGCGACCCTTAGCAACCACGGACTTCTTCATACCGTCCCCGACCATCAGCGCCTTCGAGCTGGGGCCGCTAACCATCCGCTTCTACGCACTCGCCATCCTGGCCGGCATCGTGATCGGCACCTGGCTCACGGCCCGCCGGCTCCGTATCCGCGGCGGCACGACATCCCAGACCCTGGACATCGTGGTCTGGGCCGTGCCGTTCGGCATTCTCGGGGGCAGGCTCTACCACGTCATCACCGACAACCAGCTGTATTTCGGCCCCGGCAGGGACCCTTGGGGCGCGTTCCGGATCTGGGAAGGCGGACTGGGCATCTGGGGCGCCGTGGCCTTGGGCCTGGTCGGGGCAGCCATCGGCGCCCGTCGCGCAGGAGTCCCCTTCACGGCGTTCGTGGACGCGGCAGCGCCCGGGTTGCTGATCGCCCAAGGCCTGGGCAGGTGGGGCAACTGGTTCAACAACGAACTCTACGGCGGACCCACCGACCTGCCATGGAAACTCCAGATCTATGACATGGACCAGGCCACCGGGCAGGCCGTCCTCTCAGCCGACGGCACACCGGAAGTCCTCGGATATTTTCAGCCCACGTTCCTTTATGAGTCGCTGTGGTGCCTGGCCGCAGCGTCACTGCTGATGTTCCTGGACCGGAAGTATTCCCTCGGTGCCGGGTCCGTGTTCGCGCTCTACATCGTCTTTTACACCACGGGACGTTTCGCCTTCGAACTGATGCGTTCGGACCCCGCCAACCTCATCCTGGGCCTGCGCGTGAACACCTGGGTCTCCGGACTGCTCTTCCTGGCCGGGCTGGCCCTCTTTCAGATCCTCAGATCCGGTCCCCGGTCCTTCGTGCCCGGCACGCGGCCGGAGGAACCCCAGCCCTCTTCTCACACCAGTAAAGGAGACCCTGCATGAGTAATGCCAGCAAGCGACGCGCTGAGAACCAGGCCATCCTGGCCGAGCTCCGGGCCAAACAGAAGGCCAAGCAGCGCAAATGGAACATCCTCGTCTACGGCAGCTTCGGCCTGGTCCTGGCTGCCATCATTACCGCCGTCGCGATCGTCGTTACCGGAGCCGTCCAGGAACGAAACGCCGCCACCGAGGCAGCGAAGAAGCCCATCGAGGGAGTCCAAACCTTCACGGACCTGTCCCGCAACCACGTTCAGGACGCCGTCTCCTACCCCCAGGAGCCCGGGGTCGGCGGAGACCATGCAGGGGTCTGGACGAACTGCGGCAGCTATACCGAGCCGGTCAATGACCAACGCGCGGTCCATTCCCTGGAACACGGCGCCGTGTGGCTGACCTACAAACCGGACCTCCCACCGGAAGCGGTCAGCCGGCTCACGGAACTGGCCAAGGGCAACCGCTACGTGCTGCTCAGCCCGGACAAAGACCAGACCACGCCCGTCACAGCCACCGCATGGGGAACCCAGCTCACCCTGGACGACGCCGCAGACACCCGCATCCCCGCCTTCATCAGCGCCTACGCCCAGTCGCCGAACTCTCCGGAACCCGGTGCTGCCTGCACCGGCGGCAGCAACGGCTGAGCACGGTCACATCGTCTAGCACGGTCACATCATCGAAAGGGAGAACCCATGAAAGACAACAAGGCAGTCGCAGACCATGAGGCCGCGCATCGTCGTCACCGGCGGCTCGTGCGCCTCGGCCAGGTGCTCATGGCCGCGGGTGCCGGGGTCGCCATCTGGCACTGGATTCTGCACCTGGCACCGTCCGGCGAGCAACCCAGCCTGACCCTGGATCTCTACGCCGGGTATCCGACCGGAGCGGCCCTGTTCATGATCGGCGCTATCCTTGCCGGCCGGACAGAGACTAAGAAGAAGAAGAGCTGATCATGCCGCCCTGGGACGTGGTCGTGTCCTCGTGGACGCTAAACTGGCCGGCCCTGGCCATCACGGTAGCGGCCGGTGCTCTGTATGCGCTGGGCCTGCGGACTGCCAGGCGCCGAAACGTGCGGTGGCCGTGGTGGAGGACCATGATCTTCTTCGGTCCGGGTCTTGGCAGTTTCGCAGTGCTGAGTTTCGGGTTCACCGGCGCTTACAGCCATGATTTGCGCTGGGCCTTCACGTTGAAGATCACCTCATACCTGTTCCTCGTCCCGCTGCTCGTCGCCGCCGGCAAGCCCTTGACCCTGGCCCGGGAAGTGCTGGGGGACACCGGCCAAGAGCGGTTGCAGGCTTTTCTGGGGCATCGGGTGATCAGGGTGTTAAGCAACACCGTCGTGGCGGCGTTGCTGGGCTTGGCCCTGTTCACTCTCTTCCTGACCCCGGCGTTCTACCCAATGCGGACGGACCCCGTGTGGGACTCGGCATTGACCGTCCTCGTCCCGCTGGCGGGCATGCTGATGGTGGTACCGATCATCGAAGAAGGATCAACAAAGGACGCCACGTCCCTGATCATTGTTGAGTTCATCTTCGTGTTCATCGAACTCGTCGCAGATGCCCTGCCGGGAGTGTTGCTGCGGATCAGCCCCCAGGTTCTGGACGGGGCAACCCAGGTCGTGGCCGGCCACCCGGCCTGGCTGCCGAACCCGTTGCGGGACCAGCAGCTTGCCGGGGACCTGCTGTGGTTCCTGGCCGAAGCCGTGGACGTGCCCTTGATCATCCTGATGTTCGTCCGCTTCGCCCGCAGCGACCGGCGCGAAGCGCGGACCTTCGACGAGCTCACGGATGAGGAACTGGAGGCCCTGAACCGCGAACACCTTAATGGTCCCCGCCTGCGGGAGGGCACCAATGAGCGCTGAACTGCCCGCCCGATCGGGTACGGCACCAGCCCGTGCTGGGGGCGCCTCCCGCATGAACGAGGCCGGATTGACGGTCCGGCCGTTCACCATGACCTCAAAGTGCAGATCGAAACCGGTCCAGTGGCCTGGCGTTCCCGCCCCGGCGACGTGTGCACCGGGCCTTAGCCAAGACCAACCGGAAGTTACAATTTCTAAGGATTGCCATGTTTGATCCCCCAGCCACAACACCATCACCCACGGGTGCGGGTGCGCAGCAGCATCCGGCCCTCCTCTCGCGTCGACGACTCATCTCATCGACCCTTCTGACCGGGGTTGGGGCTCTTTTGCTTTCCGGGTGCGGCAGCAGCGGCGATGCTCTGTCGCAGCAGGCCAAAGCGGGTGATAACAAGAACTACATCGCCGGCGACGGGTCCGTTACCGAATATGCTCCGGCGGACCGCAAGCAGCCGATCGTCCTGAAAGGCGCCCTCTTTGACGGTACTGCGGTCGATTCCCGCGGCTGGGCCGGCAAAGTGACCGTGCTGAATTTCTGGTACGCGGCGTGCGCCCCTTGCCGCCTTGAAACACCCCGGCTCCAAGCCCTCTCCGAACAGTTCAAGTCCAAGGGAGTCCAGTTCTACGGCGTGAACGTCCGCGATGAAGAACCTGCTGCCACCGCCTTCGAGCGGACCTTCGGCGTCACCTACCCCACTCTGCAGGACAAGGATGGCGGCATCCTGCTGGCCATGACGCAGTACGTCCCACCGCAGGCCGTCCCCACCACGCTCGTGATCGATAAACAGGGCAGGGTCGCTTCCCGGATCCTGGGCCTGGCCGACCAGGGCATCCTGAAATCCCTCATCGAGGGCGCCGTCAACGAGGCCGTGGACGCGGACTAACGCACCTTAGGGAATTCTCCCCCCACTGGTCCGCACCCTACCCGCCCGTCAAGACAAGAAGACAACCCATGACTACAACTACCCCACCGAATACCGAACCACCTCAGGAACAAACCGCAACCGTGACCTTGCCGGCCCTTGGCGCCAAGGGCATGCTCCGCTGGGCCTGGACACAACTGACCAGCATGCGCACGGCCCTGTTCCTGCTGCTCCTGCTGGCCGTGGCGGCGGTGCCCGGCTCGCTGTTCCCGCAGCGGCCGGTGAACGCAGCCGCGGTCACCCGTTACCTGAAAGACAACCCCGGTGTCGGGCCGATGGTCGATGCCCTCCAGCTTTTCGATGTCTACACCTCGGTCTGGTTCTCCGCCATCTACCTGCTGCTCTTCATTTCCCTGATCGGCTGCGTACTGCCCCGGGCCAGGGCGCACTACAAGGCCCTGCGCTCCAGCCCGCCACGCACGCCACGACGGCTGTCCCGGCTGCCCGAGTACGGAACCATGGTCCTCCCCGCGGACGCGGGAACCTCCGCGGCGGCCGCCATCAGCGATGCCGCGGCAGTGTTGAAGAAGCGGGGATACCGGGTCGAGGTCCGCGACGCCGACGGCGACCGGCCTTCCCTGGGCGCCGAGCGCGGTTTCCTGAAGGAGGCCGGCAACCTGCTCTTTCACACCTCGCTGATCGGCGTGCTGGTCTGCGTGGCGATCGGGGGCATGTTCGGATACCGCGGACAAAAGATCATCGTTGAAGGCGACAGCTTCATCAACACCCTTGTCAGCTACGACGCCTTCACGCCCGGGACAAACTTCAACCCCGCATGGCTGGAGCCCTTCGGCGTCACACTGGATAAGTTCGAGGTCCGCTTCGACAGGGAATCAACAAAACAGTTCGGCCAGCCGATCGACTTCACCGCCGCCCTGACCACCAGGGACGGAGCAGACGCGCCGCCGCGCCAGCAGATCCTGAAGGTCAACGATCCGCTCTACTTCGGTGAAACCGGGATGTTCCTTGTCGGCAACGGCTACGCCCCCGTCGTGACCGTCAAGGACGGGACCGGTAAGACCGCCTTCAGCGGCCCCGTGGTGTCTGTCCCGAGCGACGGCGTCTATACCTCCTCCGTCGTGATCAAGGTCCCCGACGCCGCACCGTCGCAGCTGGGCTTCGTCGGGTTCTTCCTGCCCTCGGCGATCAAGAACGACCAGGGCGTCTCCTACAGCTTTGACCCCGACCCGTTGAACCCACAGCTGAGCCTGAACTCCTACTACGGGGACCTTGGACTGGACACCGGCCTCCCGCAGAACGTCTACGTCCTGGATGTGAAGAACCTGACGCAGCTCAACGGCCGGGACCTGCCGGCGGGCGGCATCACCCTCGGCGCGGGCGCCACCTACACTCTTCCCGACGGGAAAGGCAGCATCAGTTTTGACGGGCTCAAACGCTACATCGGGGTCGACGTCCGCTCCACGCCCGGCCAGACAGGGGTACTGGTGTTTTCGCTGTTGGCCGTAGCCGGACTGGTCACCTCGCTCTACGTGAACCGCCGCCGCGTGTGGGTCAGGACGGGAACCCACGAAGACGGCCGCACCATGGTCGAATACGGGCTGCTGGCCCGCGGCGAGGACCACCGCCTGGCCGGCGAGGCCGCCGCGATCCGAGAAATCCTCACCCGCCAGTGGCAGCTTGCCTCCGATACCTCCGGCACCCTCTCTTCAACCACCAGGAAGGACCAGTAATGCTCCGCATCAACGAAACCATGGGCCAGTACAGCGAACTGTTCATGCTGCTCGCCGCCGGCACCTACACCGTGGCGTTCATCGCCTTCGCCTGGGACCTCGCCAACAGCTCCAAGACGCTGCAGGCCGTGGACCGGAAAGCGGCTTCTTCGGCCGCTGCCGAAGTCAGGATTCCGGTGGCTGCCGGCCGTGGGGGCGGGAACGACGCCGACGGGCCGGAAGGACGGGCGGAGCGCCCGACGTCGGGCCTCACCGTCGAGGACGGCACCGCCGACGGAAACATGCGCTACGCCGGGGAACGCCGTGTGCCCGCCCGGGTCGCCGTCGCCCTGACCGTCCTGGGCGCCGCGATCCACGCCGCCGGCGTGCTGACCCGGGCCCTGGGTGCCGGGCGTGTGCCGTGGGGCAACATGTACGAATTCCTCACAACCGGCGCGTTCCTGGTGGCGGCCGTGTTCCTGCTGGCCCTCATCCGCCGCGACCTGCGCTTCCTGGGCACCTTCGTGCTCGGCCTGGCCATCATCATGCTGGTTGCTGCCTCCGTGGCCTACTGGACTCCGGTGGGGCACCTGGTCCCCGCGCTCCAGAGCTACTGGCTGATCATCCACGTCTCCATCGCCGTGCTCTCCTCGGCCCTGTTCACCCTCACCTTTGCCATGTCGGCGCTTCAGCTGGTCCAGTCGCACCGGCAGAAGACGCTCGCCGCCGGCGGCCCTGACAAACTGGGATTCATGCGCCTGGTGCCGTCAGCCCTGAGTCTGGAAAACCTCTCCTACCGGATCAACGCCATAGCCTTCATCGGCTGGACTTTCACGCTGATGTTCGGCGCCATCTGGGCGGAGAAGGCCTGGGGCCGTTTCTGGGGCTGGGATACCAAGGAAGTGTGGACGTTCGTGATCTGGGTGGTCTACGCCGGCTACCTGCACGCCCGGGCCACCCGCGGCTGGACCGGGACCCGCGCGGCCTGGCTGTCGATCGTGGGCTACTTGTGCGTGGTCTTCAATTTCACCATCGTCAACCAGTTCTTCAACGGCCTTCACTCCTATTCAGGGCTGTAGAAGTCAAAAGCAGGATGCTCAGGCATGAGGCGAAGTGTTCTTCTTCCGGACTGCCGCCACGGGACAGAGTAGCGCGCAGGCAGGTGACGCCCGAGCCGGAATAGACGTTTCGGGCTCTCCAAAGGAGGTGGCTTCGAACCCGGCGCTCTGTTGCGTGGCCCACGGCACCCCGGCAGGGGCGTCCGTGAGGGCCGGGCTACGCCTGCATTCCGGCCTGCCACGGGCTCTAACCGGGCGAGGCCAGCAGTTCCGCGCACGCCTGCTCGCAGCGGCGGCACGCTTCGGCGCAGATGCGGCAATGCTCGTGCATGCGGCGCAGGCAGCGCAGGTCTGCGCACATTTGAAGCAGGGTGTCGGTGCATTTCGGCCAGCTTGTGCCGGTGCCATCGCCGAGATCCTGGTTTAAGAAACGGGCTCCAAACCACCCATGCAAAACGCCGGTTATGTGAACCAAGAACCGTGGCGCTGACGTCTATAGATAAACAGGTGAGCCGCCTGTCCCGCAGGAAACCTGCCCGATTCCGTTCCGCTTGGGGAGGCCGCCGAACAAATGAATAACGAGAATGACAACTATGGCCAATGGGCCGCCGCTTATGTTCTTGGCTCCCTGGCTCCATCGGAGCGGATTGCATATGAGTTGCATTTGGCCCAGTGCACGCGCTGCACTTTGGAGGTAGCCGAGATGGCCGGGGTGCCTGATCTGCTGGCTCTCCTCACGCTGGAAGAAGTAGAGATGTTCACCGAGTTCGGTGCAGTCCACGCTCCCGGAAAACCGAAGGTCGTCCTGACGGCCAAGAGTACGGGCTGGTACGCGGCCCTATGGGATCTCTGGCGCTGGCACCTCCGATGAGGGCATAAGTTGCCGCCTTAACTGGAGAGGCCAGGCCGGGGCTGCGTGTTCTTAACCGGATTCAGTGGCCGCGATTTCAACCCGGCTATTGGTTTGCCTCATGGGCGTTCCCCTGATGTGGCTGTTGTGTCAGGACTTGCCGGGCCCGATCTCTTGCTGGCCCTGAAACACCTGCGAGGCGGTCTCGGCCAGCCGTACGGTAGAGGTCGTGGGCCCATTCAAATTCGGTTGCTGCATCCCGATATCGGGCTTCATCAAAGAGGCGCCGGCCGATCTGGTGGCGAACTAGTGCTTCCAGGGCCGCACTCCTGGCTAGGCGAAGGGCGTCCTCTTGCAGCCGGGCTGCTTCATGCCATTGGTACTGGCGCTGATAGGCCTGGGCGAGTAGGAGCAAGGGCCGGAGCCTCTCACTGGAGGTGACCAGCAGCGCGAGACCCTCAGCGAGGGCGGCGTCCTCGTGCCCCAGGAGGGATAGGACCCAGACCCGTTTCAGAGCTGCGCGGTCCTCGCAGCCGTTGCTTCGGAGCCTGCCGGTCCCCGACGACGTCGCGAAGCGTCGCGCGATCCGTGATCCAGATTTCTTCGCCCTTGCTCACGCGGTTTTCCGCCGGCAACCAGCTACGCGTGTAACGCTGTACAGCATCGGGCCGCCGGTTTCGTTCGGCCACAGCCTGGAAATGTTGGAGAACACGCTTAACGGTGAACAGCACGGGCGGCAATCCCGAACAGTCCCTTCGGCGCCGCGCTGTAACGTGACTGACTGTGTTCCCAGCGAGACTCCTCATAGCTGGCGACCGTTCCCTGGCAAAGCGGCGGACCCAACCTGTGGATTCTTGGCGTCACCGTCCTGGTGTCGTATCTCTCCAGCGCATCGACCGCGCAGCAGTGGACCGCTCCGTGAGGATCGCCCCGCCGTCCCGGCCAGGGGGATGTTCTTCGCTGAACGATCGTTCACAGACCGTGGTGCCTCGAGCGAACCGGAAGTGCGGCCCCGATGGAACTACATGATACGTCACACAAGCGTTTCCTAATTATTCCAGTTGAAGTTAGGCAAGCCTTCCCTCTATGGTGGCGCAGTGACTCTCCCCCTTGAAATCACGGGGGTTACCTTTGCCGCGGGGCTTGCCCGCCATGGTGACCGACCCGCCATCCTCACAGGTTCCCGGGCCGTCAGCTACAGTGAACTGGCCGGACGGGTGCAGGATTTCGCGCACCGTCTGGGCACCTTCCGGCGGCTGGTCGTGCTCGCCGCCGACAACAGCATCGACACCCTGGTGGCCTACCTGGCCGCGCTCTCCAGCGGTCATCCGTTGCTCCTGGCCCCGGCGGACAACCCGGCCGCCCTCTCCTCGCTCGTGGCCGCCTACGATCCCGATGTCGTCATCCGTCCTGCGGCCGGCGCGAACGGGACCGGTGCGCTGCAGCTGGAGGAGATCCGGGCCGCGACCATCCACGAGCTGCACCCGGACCTGGCCTTGCTGATAAGCACGTCCGGCTCCACGGGATCACCCAAGCTGGTGCGGCTCTCGCACAGCAACCTTCAGTCCAACGCCGAGTCCATTGCCGAGTACCTGGGCATCACCCCCGATGACCGGGCCCTGACCACGCTGCCCATGTACTACTGCTACGGGCTCTCCGTCATCAACAGCCATCTGCTTCGCGGTGCGGCGTTGGTGCTGACCGGCCTGTCTGTGGTGGATGAGTGCTTCTGGCAGCTGTTCCAGAACCGCGGCGCCACGTCCTTTGCGGCCGTGCCCTACACCTTCGAATTGCTCGACCGTGCGGGCTTCGCTAGCCGGGACCTGCCCACCCTGCGCTACATCACGCAAGCGGGCGGACGCTTGGCGCCGGAGGCCGTTACCCGCTACGCACGGCTGGGCCGCAGCAAGGGCTGGGACCTGTTCATCATGTACGGGCAGACCGAGGCCACGGCCCGGATGGCCTACCTGCCACCGCACCTAGCCGAGGAGAACCCCGGAACCATCGGCATCCCGGTTCCCGGAGGAGAGTTTCGGATCGACCCTGCCCCCGGCCCGGATGACCCTGGAGGCCCGATTGACCCCCTACCAGGGCCCGGCGAGCTTGTCTACAGCGGACCCAACGTGATGCTCGGCTACGCCCAGGAGCCCGCGGACCTTGCCCTGGGCCGGACCGTCCAGGAGCTCCGCACAGGTGACCTCGCCCGGCAGCACTCCAACGGATTGTTCGAGGTGGTGGGCAGGCGCAGCCGCTTCGTTAAAATCGTGGGCCTGCGGATCGACCTCGGCCAGGTGGAAAAGGTCCTCGCCGGCCAGGGCATCAGTGCAGCCTGCACCGGGACGGACTCCCAGCTCGTGGCTGCCGTCGAAGGAACCCACGACGGGCGGATGCTCGCCAAAATGCTCGCGCAGGAGCTGGGCCTGCCGCGCCCTGCTATCACAGTTCACGCCGTCGCCGAACTGCCCCGCCTGGCGACCGGCAAGACCGACTACCCCGCCGTCCTTACCCTCGCTGCTGCGTCTCCCGGAAGCACGAAGTTGCCTGCAGCCCTCATTCCGGGATCAAGTACAGGTGTGGGCGGCACCGGGGCAGCTGGCACCGCCGTCGCGGACGGGAACGGAACTACCGACGACGGCAGGGACCCTGCCGCGGGCGGCCCGCCCGGGGACGTGAAGCGGATTTTCGCCGACGCCCTGGAGCGTGAGGACATCGGCGACGACGATACGTTCGTCTCGCTGGGCGGCGACTCGCTGTCCTACGTGGCGGCGTCGCTCCGGCTGGAGCGGGCTTTGGGCCATCTGCCGGCCAACTGGCACGTGACGCCCATCAAAGACCTTACGCCGCGCCGGCCAAGCCAGCCCAAACGCAGGCTCAGGCGGATCATCGCGCCGCTCGAGACCAGCATCGTGCTGCGGGCGGTCGCGATCCTGACCATCATCAGCACCCACATCGACCTGATCCGCTGGCCCGGCACGGCCCACGTCCTGGTGGCGGTGGCGGGATACAACTTCGCGCGCTTCCAACTGGGCGGCGAGCGGCTTCCCCGGTTCCGGCGCCAACTCCGCAGCCTGGCCAGGGTGGTGCTGCCCACAGTGGCGTTCATCGGCGCGGTGATGCTGCTGTCCGGCGACAAGTTCCACTACACCACCGCCAACCTTTTCCTGCTAAACACGATGATTGGGCCCGCGGGATGGACTGACGCCTGGCACTTCTGGTTCATCGAGGTGCTGGTGTACGTCCTGGTGGGCACTATCGCCCTGCTCTCCATCCCCTGGGCGCACCGCGCGGAGAAACGCTTCCCGCTGGCGTTTCCCCTGGCACTCGTGGGCCTCGGGCTGCTGTTCCGCTACAACCTGGTGCCGCTCGACATCCTGCACACGCGCCCCGTGCTGTGGCTCTTCGCCCTGGGCTGGGCGATTGCCCGGGCCCGGACGTGGCCGCAGCGCCTGGCGCTTTCCATCCTGGCGGCGCTGACCCTGCCAGGCTACTTCGAGGACCCCTGGCGCGAAGCAACCATCCTGACGGGCATCCTAATGGTCACGTGGATTCCGGCCATCCCGTTGCCCCGGGTTCTTCACCGTGCTGTGGGAGTGGTCGCCAGCGCCTCGCTGTACATATACGTCACGCACTGGGTGGTGTTCCCGGACTTCAAGGAGGGCCAGCCGGAACTTGCCCTGGTTCTATCCGTGGCCGCAGGCATCGCCTACTGGGCCATCGCGGTGCGGATCCTGGGTGCCGCAGAGCGCGGCCAGTCACGGCTGTGGAGGCGCTGGAAGGCCCGACGGCAAGCACTTCCGGCGTAGAAGCCCACAGTACCCGCACGCCGCGGAGTACAACGGCAGCCCACCGTCCCCCAGAGTTGCAGCACCGACCTGCCCGATCCCGCTATAGCCCCGGCACCATCGACGACGACCCGGGTCTGGCCCCACAAGCGGTACGGGAGGCGGCGTTGGAGCACCGCCAAACCCCACGGGCACCACGGAGTCAGCAACTGCCCGGAGGACAATGCGAGGGCCAGGACCCTGCGGAACTGCTAAGGCCGGGGGACGGACGCCGGATCCGGATGGCAAGGGCGCCTGTCCCTGCAGTCCGGACCCGTTCCGCATGCTTCAGCCGAGCGAGGCCAGGAGCTCCGCGCACGCCTGCTCGCCGCGGTGGCACGCTTCGGCGCATACCCGGCAATGCTCGTGCATGCCGGCGTGCCGTTCGCACTCGTCCGCGCACGCTCTGCAAACGGTCTGACAGGCTTCCAGGACGGCCCTGGTGATGTTCGCGTCATAGCCGGTATGGCGGAAGAGGATGTTCCCGGTCGTGAGGCAGATGTCGGCGCAGTCAAGGTTGGTCCGGATACATTTGGCCAGTTCCGCGACCATGTCTTCGCTGAGACAGGCGTCCGCGCAGGCCGTGCAGGTCTGGGCGCATTCGAGGCAGGTGTCGATGCATTCGGCCAGCTTGTGCTGGTCGATGTTGCCGAGGTCCTTCGGGTATGTATCGAGCATGGTGTGTACGCTTGCGTGGGTCACTTTTGCCGCCTTTCGATTAGTTCGACTTCGAGTTCTCCGCAGCCCCGGCCTTTGGGGGCAAGTGCTGCGTCGGTCCGCCACAAGGGCGACGTGCTGCAGGCCAAGGTACCCGGGTCCGCGGAACCGGCAACGAGTGGCGGGCAAAGGGGGATGCCGCCACCGCCCGGAGGCCGCCAGGCGGAACCGGGGACTCAGCCCATACACCGGATCCCGGCTCTTCCGGGTCGAACACCTCCGGGCCAGCATAGCCAAGGCCTTCAGCGACCGCTAGGCTCCCGGAGCACCCCGTGAACTGAACACGCCGGAGGAAAGCGGGACCTGCACGCCAGGCGCTGTTCGACATCGACGTCATCCAGGGGCTGCGGACCGCTCGTCCACGTCATCGCCGGACTTCTCCTGTTTCTCCCGTGAGCGGCGCAGCCGTGGAGCGGGTAAAGTGGGGGGACGTTTTTGTGGAAGGTGGACCTGAGCAGATGCCGACTCATCCCGGGCCGTTGATGAGCAGGTTCCTGGCGTGGACCCGCTCATTTCGCCGGGCAGGAGGGCGCCCTGTCGCTCTCGCCGGAATCATCGTCCTCTGCCTGCCCGCCTTGATCCTCGGCGCGCTGCTGACCGGCATGCTGCTGGCCGGGCCTCGTCCGGCCTCCACCGGCCCCAATCCCGGAATCACCGAACCCGCCACCGGCTCCCCTGTGCCATCTGCGGAAGTAGACCGGGTCCACGACGCCCTGCACGAACTTGCCTCCCAGTGCCAGGCCGGAATCGACGAGACGACCCGGCAAAAGCTGGACCAGGACGTCGAGATGATGGTCGAGTTCTCCCGCCGCTACCCGGACGCGCGTTTCCCCATCGACGACGAAACCGGAGGACCCGTGGGACTGCTGCTGGTGGCCAGGAACGCCCTGGAGCGGTGCGCCCCGGAGTCCGCAGCCAAAGCCGATTCCGCCCTTCCCCCCGAATTCCGACGACCCGCGGCCTCCCCTCCCAGCTAGGGATGACCGGAGCGGATTCCTGCGCCGAAGCCTGGAAGGCCTTCCCCGAGCGCCAGCACGCTCGACGACGTTTCCACTACCCATAGACAGCGAAGGACAACATCGGCCCATCCTGAGTTGCGTTATTTTGATCGATCGACGATACCCCACCCGGCGATCCTCGTCGGGTGGGGTATCAAGGAAGGCAGTGGGTTCAGTTGTTCGAGTTGTCTGACATTCGTGGGCGTTTAGGTCAGGGTTCAGGCAAGCTGCTCGATGGGGTGCAGCCTTCGGCCGAAACGGGCTATCGCTTCCCGGGTTCCTTAAGGCCGCTGTAGGCAGATAGTGGACGTGCAGGTCAGCTACCCGGCTGAATGCCAGCCGCTGGAGCTGGCCGCGGAGTGCGCAGCCTGCCACGTTACTGGCAACCTTCGGCAACCAATCTCATGGTCATGTCTTCTAGCGGAGCCTGTCCGGATCGTTGCGTCCCTCGTGGTTGGCTGCATGACCCAGCCATTCGAGGGGACCACGGGTCTTCAGGAGCGCAAAGACCATTCCTATCAGCACGACCAGCGTGGCCTGGGTGTAGTACATTCCTTCCTCGGTCCATCCCGGCGGCAGCGGCTGGGGATGAAACGACGCCACCACGGCCACGTGCACCGTGTAAAGGGTCAGCGTCATCGCCCCGGCGCCGCGAAGCGGCAGCAGCAGATCCGCGCCCAGCCGGTCCCCGAGCCTCCCTATCAGGAGGCACAGCCCGATGACCGCCACGGCCACCCCGCTGGTATGCAGCAGATCCAACGTGTCCTCCGGAAACTGAAAGTCGCTGATGCAGTGGGCGTGTATGACGCAGGGCCTCATACATTTCCTCTTTGCTCATCAGGCTCGACGTCGGCTGTAATCTCCAGTCGAACACATCGTCCTGCGGTGACCAACCCGCGCATGTCTCTGCGTGCCGCGGCCTGTTGCCAACGACAGGCTGGACACTGCCAGGCCCGGCCCACAAGGGGTGAGCACCAGGACAACCCGGCCCTTGTCCCTCACCAAATGAAGCGGTCCCAGCCACTTGGGCGCGAACGCTTCCCCACGCACTATTGACAATCACGCGTACATACCAGGTGCTCCCAACCAGGCTACGAATTCACCTGAATTACCTGCATCCCGGTCCGCCAGCAGCCGGCCCGGCCAAGACGGACAGGGATACGACACAAAATGCGGAAGCTAGGCAGCAGCCACATCCCCGGCTGTTGCTGCGTTCAGCAGACTAGTCTCGCAGCGCCGCGGTCTGGGCCGTCAGGGAAGCCTATCCGCACCGTCGCGACATCTGTTCTCAATGGAAGTGCCCTTGCGTCTATCTCGCATCCGGTTTGGACTTCAACGGTGCATTTGTCGGCAGCTGGTCCCTGCCCCTGGAAAGGATTGTGTCGACACCTGTAATTCGGGAAGCGTTCGCACCTGCGGAACGGGCCCAAGGGAAGGATCGCCGGGGCCCTGTTGCTTTGACAACCAGGACGGCGATGAAGCTCGTGACAGGGATGGCGAGCACCAGCCCCACGGAGCCGACCAGGGTTCTGACCACCTCCTCCGACATCTCGGTGCTGGTCAGCGCCTCGCCCAGGGGGCGGCTGTAGAGCATCACTATGATCATGATGGGAAGGGCGGCGCCTGCGTAGGCGAACGCAATCGTATAGACGGTGGAGGCAATGTGATCGCGTCCGATCCGCATTGCGGAGCTGAAGAGCTTGCGGGCGGAGGTTTCCGGAGCCAGTTCGTAGAGTTCCCATACCGCGGACGATTGGGTGATGGTGACGTCGTTGAGCACGCCAAGCCCGGAAATGATCAGTCCGCACAGAACGATGCCGGAGATCGAGATGTCGCCCGATATGTTGGCCAAGGTGGCGGCCTCGAAGCTTCCGCGACCTGACAGATTCGCCGCGTCCGTTGTCCAGGCCGCCAGCAGCGCGGTGACGCCCAGCCCGAACATGGTGCCCAGAAGTGCGGTGGATGTTCGCGCGGAGAACCCGTGCGCGAAATACAGCATGCCGATCATGATCACGGTCGACCCTACGACTGCGATCAGCAGCGGGGGTTTGCCTTCCACCAGGCCGGGGAGCATGAACCCGGCCAGCACGGCGAATGCGCCCACCAGTCCAACCAGAGCCCGGAGCCCGCGCCAGCGAGCCACGGCGACGACCACGACGGAATACAGGACGGCCAGCAGAAAAATCGGCACGGTACGGACGAAGTCGACAAAAATGAACCGGGGTGTGGCCTGCTGCCCGGCGCCGGCACCTACGGATGCCGTCAAATCCACGTAGCTGATGTTGTCTCCGGCCTTTACCCCATGGGACTTCGCGACGTCAGGGTTAATAATCACCTTGACCGGGCTGCCACCTTTATCCGGCTCGGTAAACGCAAAGACACATTCGGATGCACCCTGTCCGCCGGCATCCGGGTCTGCTTCCTGGGTACAGCTTTCCTGAACCACGCGCTGGATCTTGCCGGTCTCAAAGGTAGCGCCGGGCGCACCGGCGTACGGGTTGGCAAGGGTGAGGCCTTCTCTGCCCCCGGAGGGCCACATCAGGATCATGGCGGCCAACGTCAGCAGAGCCAGTGGTACCAGGACGGCGAAAAGCAGCCGGTTTGCCCGACGCCTCAGGGCCACCGCCTCCGATGACGGATCCGTCTCGGTAAGAGAGTGGGTGTGTCCGTGGCCCATCAGTAGTTCAACCTCACGCAGTGAACTCTACGGCTCAAGGGATCCCTTCCCGCACTGACGGCTGTCGGGGCTGTGTTGTGCCCAGCCCCGTTAAGCAAGCGTGTCGCACGTCCTGCCCACTGTCATTCGCCCTGGTGAGGCTGCGGCTGAGCGGCGGAGCCTTGTCCTTTCCCGGGTTCCTCTGTCAGCTCCAGGCCCGGACTGGCTCCCCGGCTCCGGACTGTCCGCAGGATCATGGCTGCGAGCAGCCGGCCGCCATGGTGATGAGTGCCCCGAGGCCGATGTAGAACAAGGCCGGCGCGATGGCTGGTGCGGCCGCAGAGGCGTCAGCGGCCGCGGTAATGACCCACCAGTACCCCGCCGTTGCTGCTGTCCAGATCGCACCGGCGCTGCTGACGAGCCAGGACAATGGGGAGAACCATCTGGGGCCGGCACTGTAGGAGAGCGCCACGGCCAGGGTCCCGGTTCCTGCCGAAGCCAGGACAAGGCCGCCAAAGATGAACCGGCCTGCCAGAATCCCCACGAGCATGCAGGCTGCGCCGATCAGGACAAGCCGTCGGGCCGGAAGCGGCATCCTCGTGCTGCCAGCTGGCACCACTCCAGGAGGCGTGGTGAGGGAAACTTCGTCACCTGCGGTAAAGTCCTGGGCGCATACAGCAAGGCCCAAAAAGCCGCCGGACTGGACGCAACCGACGACCTCCAGAACGCTGAAGACGGGTACTACCGCTCGATGCCGGTCAACTACGGCCTCTACAACTCGATCAATACGGCCACGTTCGCCTCCGCGGCGCAGCTGGACTTCTGCGGAATTCAGAAGGTGGTTGACGCCGTGGGAATCCGCAACGGTCTGGATGGCACCCCCGTCAACATGCACCAGCTCGGGAATCTGCTCGGTGCCATTGGCGTGTCCCCGCTGAATATGGCCAGCGCGTTTGCAACCTTCGCAAACAACGGTCAGTACTGCGCCCCGAGGGCGCTGCAGGCGGTGTCCGCGGCCGACGGCAGCCAGCTTCCGGTGCCGGAAGCCTCCTGCAGGGAAGCCGTTAAACCTGACGTTGCCAGGGGCATGAACTACGTACTCCAGGACGTGCTCAAACGCGGCTCAGGAGTCTATATCAACCCGAAGATCCCATCCCAGATACCCGTGGCGGCGAAGACCGGGACATCGAACAACAACGGCGCGACCTGGGTGGTCGGCTACACCACAGGTCTGGCCACCGCTTCGTTCTTCGGGGACGCACTGGAAGGCCAGCAACGGGCAGGCCAGAACGTCACCAATGGACGACCAGGACAGCGGCATCCTGCTGGCCATAACCCAGTACGTTCCCCTCAATCAAGCCCCTCAGCGACGGTGCCGGGCCGACGCGGAACCAAGGGCAGGGGCTGCAATAAGCGGCGTGAAGGCCGCGGAGCCTCGGATGTGGCGGCTGGCTTCCGAAGGCCATGACAACGGAGGATGCGGGCAGCCGCGGAGCAGACCCGCTGCACCCTTGACAAATACCCCCCGGGGGTATATTTTTGATTTATTGAACGCCACATTTCGTGACGCGAGAGCCCAAATGCCCAGACTCCACAAACGACCGGGGTCGGGGCGGGAACGACCGCATGCGAAGCGCATGGATCCATCTCACGGAGGTCGGTATGGTTTCTAACCCCCGAATTGAGCCTCTGCAGCCGGGGAAACGCTCCGGAGCAGATCCGCACAAGAACACGCCCGCCAGCACCGCTGCCGAAGACCTGATCGCGGCGGCTCTCGGCATCGCCGTTGTCACGGCCGTCTATCTGGATGGACGCGCTCACGTTCTCGGTCTTCCGGACTCCTTTTTCACCCCGTGGCATGCACTTCTGTACGGGGGGCTGCTGCTGCTCATCGTGTGGCTGGCTGTCATCAGCAGACGCACCGCAACACGGTACAGGCTTGATCGCCCCGCCCGCCTCCCCGCCGGCTATGGACTGGCCGCTGTCGGTGCCGCACTGTTCGCGGTGAGCGGCGTTTTGGACATGGTCTGGCATCAGATCTTCGGGGTGGAATTCGGACTCGACGCGCTGCTGAGTCCGACGCATCTTTTGCTGTTCATGGGTGGTGCCCTCCTGCTGTCAGGTCCGGTCCGGGCGTTCCGTCTTCGGGCCCTCCCCTTGTCGATGAGCGGGCGCTTGGCGCCGACGCTGGGTGTGTTGGGGATCGCCGGCATCGCGGCGTTCGCTCTGAGCTTTCTCTCCGGATTCATCACGGATTCAGCGACCGTCGCCGTCGGGCACGCACCTGAGGGTACTGATGCGCACAACATTGCGGAAGGTTTAGCGTCGGCGGGTCTGGCAAGTTACGTGCTGACCTCGCTGATCCTCGTCGTTCCCCTGGCGTATTTGATTCGTTTCCGGCTCGCGAGGCCGGGGACGGCACTGATCGTGGTGACCTCGGTAGCCCTGCTGGCTGCCGTCCTTGGGGATTTTCGCAACATGGGCACGGTGATCGCAGCCCTGGCGGCCGGAGCGCTCCTCGATGTCGTTCTTTTTGCATTGCGGCGGCTCAGCGTCCCGCTTCGCCCACAGGAGCTTGTGCTGGCTTCGTTGCTGCCCCTGCTGGTTTGGCCGGGCCAGCTCCTGGCAACAAACATGGCACGGAGCGTCCTGTGGTCCCTGGAGATGCTGACAGGAGTTGTGATTGTCGCCGCCCTGGCCTCATTTGCCACGGTTTTCGTGCTCGGTCCCGCTTCCCGTGCCGTCAATGAGCCCGGTAGCACAGAACAGGAAATCTCCAGCCCTGCCGAATGAGCCTTGCATTCCAAATCGACCCCACCGCGGCACGACGTCCCCAGGAGGGACGGAAAGCCCTGTGGACGCCGGACAACTGTCCAATCGTTCCGACCGTATCTCACCGCTTTTCTGATCCCCTGCGGTCGCATCACAGAAGGACATATTCACGATGACTAAGAAACGGCGGAGGCCGGCCCCGAAAAGACCCGGGCACTCCCCGGCCAGGCATACCCCGGCACGTCCCGGCCCGCGCCGCCCATCTGCCGCAGCGCAGCCAGCCCCGACCGCGCACTCACTCACCAAAGAAACAGGCCGCAGTACCAAGCTCTTCGACCCGCTTGAGCCGCAGGGGCTGGTCGCCACGTATTGGCTCGACACCGCCGCATGGGAGGGGCCGAATGATCTCTCTGTCCGGTTTTTCGGTAACCGGGCCGATGGAGGCGTCGGGGCGCCGCCGGAACGATTCGAAGTGTATGAAGATGTCGACTCGATCAAGCCGGGAACCGGGCGGATCGCCGTCACCTCCCGCATATCCGGAATCACCGGCGGGGTATGGAATGTCACCGCGACGCCGGTCCCCCGTAACGACAGTGACCCTCGGCGTCGCGCCGCAGCTCTTAGTGGATGCCTGCCGCAGCGAGCCTCGGTTCATACCAGGTTTCACGCCCTCGCCCAGGGGCCCGGCGTCCACGCCTGGTCCTGGCCTGTACTACTGGGTCTGGGCGCGGTCCTGGCTATTCTCGTTCAGGCCCTGTTCCTGACCAGGCAGGGCATTGACCCGGCAGTTCCTGTGTGGCTCACCGTACTGGCCAACGCGGTTGGCGGGGTGTGTGCCCGGCTCTGGTCGCTTGCCCTGAACCGCCAGCCGCTGAGCGGGTTCTTCAAAACCGGTGCGTGCATCCAGGGGTTCCTGGCCGGTGCGCTGGCCACCATCATCGTCGGGTCGCTGGTCGTTGGATTGCCGACGGGCCGGATCCTGGACGCGACGGCGGTCGGACTCTTCTTCGGCATGACCCTGGGTCGGACCGGATGTTTCTTTAGCGGGTGCTGTTACGGGCGCCCCACCGCCTCGCGATGGGGGCTATGGGGGACTGCCCCGGCTTTTGTT
>NZ_QEHL01000082.1:0-234 GCF_003116525.1 Pseudarthrobacter sp. AG30
GGGTCATCGCGAAGCGGTGGCGGCGGCGGCAGGCGCGACAACGGTGGCGCTGGGTACCGCGCTGATGTCGGTGCGGTTTTTCGGCGACGTTGGCGGGGCAGGCCAGGCGCTGGGTCGCCTGCTGACGGGCATGCTCCCGAAGTGGATCGTGATCGTCGGGGGGCTGGTCGTGATCCTGTTCCAATTCAAGTTGCCACCGCTGGCCGCCATCACGGGGTTGGCGGCGGCTTACGC
>NZ_QEHL01000083.1:0-211 GCF_003116525.1 Pseudarthrobacter sp. AG30
CCTCGGCCAGGTCGCGCTCGGAGACCAGGCCCAGTCGCGCCATCAGCGCGGTCAGCGTGCCCTCGGCCGATTCCTCGTGCAGACGGCGCGCGCGGGCGAGGTCGCCGTCCTTCAGGCGGCCGCGCGCGACCAGCCAGGCACAGACTTCCGCCTCGCGGTCATCCGCCACCCGACCCGACCCGCCGACCGCCGGCTCGATCACTGCCGACAT
>NZ_QEHL01000024.1:0-42877 GCF_003116525.1 Pseudarthrobacter sp. AG30
GCTGGCCACACCCAACACCTCTTCCCAGGGCACAAAAAGGAAGCGGTCCCAGGCAATCCAGCCCGAGGACCGCTTCCTCACGCTCTTGACAAACGAGACCTACATATCAGGTGTACATCAGCGAACCGGGGGTGGTGAGCTTCTCACCGGTTTCCAGCCAGGTCTTCAGGCCGGAGAGGATCATCGGCCAGCCGCCGTAGAGCTGTTCGTTGGCCCCTTTGCGCAGGTCGCTGTGCGTAACGGTGAGGTGGCAGGAGTCGTCGCCTACCGGTTCGATCTCCCAGGTGATTTTAGACGTGCCCTCGGCCTTGACGTCCTCGCCCCAGAGCGCCCGCATGGTCTGGACCAGGCGGCGCGGCGGATCCACCTCCAGGTTCTCGCCCTCGCCCAGGGCCTCCCCGGCCTTGGGGTTGCCCATCACGAACTTGCCACCGGGTGTCCAGTCGGACTCCATGGTGTTTCCGAATTGGTACTTGCTGCGGATGTCACTGTCGGTGATGGCTTCCCAGAGCCGTTCCGGCGTGGTCTTGATGTAAATCTCGAAGATCTTTTCCATGGGAGTTTCCAATCTGGATTTGAGGTCGCTGAGGGCAGCGGCCCATGGTTCTGCGTATTTGCTGACCCAGCGGTCGTGGACCAGGCGGATGGGCACCGGGTTGAGGAAGTGCAGCTTTTCCCGGCCCCGACGGCGGGTGGCCACCAGGCCTGCATCCTCCAGGATGCGCAGGTGCTTGGCGATGCCGAAGCGGGTCATGCTGAACCGCACCTCAAGCGCACTCAGGGTCTGGCCGTCCTCGCGGAACAGCTCATCAAGCAGGTCCCGGCGGGTGGGGTCGGAGAGTGCTTTGAACACGTCGTCCATACCGCCAATGATAGGTGACTAAATGGTCACCTATCAAGGGTTTTACGCAGTTGGCTCAAGCCGGGAGCCGCGTGGGCGGTTCCTCGCCGTCAGCCGCGCGTGCGGAACCCCGGCGGCCGGGTGGCCTAGGGCCCCAGGGGGAGGAAGAGCAAGGTGAGCAGGGCGGGAAGGGTGGCGGCAAGGGTCCCCGGGACGCTCTCCCACCGCTTCGGGTAGTGGCCCTGCAGGTCGGCCAGCAGCATGGTGGGGGCGGTGAGGACCATGTTCAGGCAGCAATACACAACCAACGTGTACCCCACCACGGTTTCGCCGATGTTGACCGCCACCAGCCCGGCCGCCAGGCCCAGCGCGACCACCAGGTTCTTGTACCCGGTGGGGATGGCCCACATCATCACCGCGGGCACGTTCTCCGGCGGCGTGCTGAGGAACTTCTGCGCCCACCTGCTGCGCAAGAGCAGGAAACTCTCCACCGGGAAGACGCCCACGTAGATGGCCACGGCCATCACCGCAAAGACCTGGGACATGATGTTCATGCCGGAAGGGTAGGGCCGCGGCACTGTAGAGCACCATCCCCGGATTGGGGGATTCCACGGGAACCCGGGGAGCCGGATACTGAACCTATGTGGGAGGAACGCGCTGAGCGCGCCCGGCGGGAGATCGCCGCGCTGGCCACAGACGGACTGGACTTGTCCGCCCTCTATGCCGCCGCCCTGGCACTGGTGCGGCAGTCGGTACCGTTCGACCAAGCCTGCTGGGCCGGCGTCGACCCCGACACGATGGTGATGAATTCGGTCACCAACTGGCGGCCCTGGCCCGTCACCGACGAGTACGCCGTCCGGTTCGCCCAATCCGAGTATGAAGGGAACGAGCCGAATACCTTTGCCCAGTTGATGGGGCGTCCGCGCCCGGTGGCTCGGATTTCGGATGCGCCTGGCCCCGCGGTGGCCGGCAGCATCCGGGTCAATGACCTCTTGCGCCCGCTGGGACTGGTGCATGAACTGCGCGGCGCGTTCCGCGTGGACCAGTCGTGCTGGGGAGTGGGCAGCCTGTTCCGTAATGGGGCGGTCGACTTCAGCGACCGGGAGGTGGAGTTCCTGGCAGCGGTTACTGGCGCACTCGCCGCCGCAACCCGCATCGCCACCCGCGCCCACCACGCGGTCTGGCACCAGCATGGGGGCCCGATCATCGTCCTCGCCGGCGATCGTGGTTAGTTGCGGGCCGCCACCCCGGCCGCCACCACGTGGCTCCAGGCACTCGAAGACGCGGCTCCGGGCCGGTTCAGCATGGTGCTGTACGCCGTGGTGGAACAGGCAAAGGCGTCACGCACCGGGACGGCGCGGACCCGGATGCGGGACCTCGACGCCGGTTGGGTGGTCCTTCAGGCCAGCCGGCTCCTCACCGGGGACGATCCCGGACAGATGGTGGTCACGGTGGAGCCGGCCACCACCGGCCAGTTGCTGACCCTCCTCCTGGCTGCCTACGGCTTCACCCCGAGGGAACAGGAAGTCTGCCTGGAACTCATCGCAGGCAGCCCGGACGCTGATATCTCCCGGCATCTGTTCATCTCGCCGCACACCGTCCACGACCACCTCAAATCCATCTTCGACAAAGTGGGGGTGGGCAGCCGCGGGGAACTGGTCGCCAGGCTGACGGCAACTGGGTAGCCTTGGGCGCATGCAGAAGATATCGGTCGACGCCTTGGCGCGCCAGCAGCTCGAGGCAGCGCTCGCATCCCCCAACGGTCGTGCCGCCGATACCGTTTACGGCGGCCACGAGAAAATCCTCCGGCAATCCGTGATGGCGATGGCGGCCGGAACCCGGTTGAGCGAACACAAGAACCCCGGCGACGCCACGGTGTTCGTGATCCGCGGCTGCATCCGGCTGACCGCGGGTGGAGACTCCTGGCAGGGCAAGGCGGGGGACCTGCTGATCGTCCCGCCCGGCCTGCACAGCCTGACGGCCGAAGAGGACTCCACCTTCCTCTTCACCGTGGCCAAGCACCGCGACTGACCCATCGACTGCTCCGCAGTTGTCGTTCCGGGCGCTGAAAACGACTGGTACGGAGCACTCGAAGCAGGTTTGTCAGGAACGGTCGGTGACGCTTTCCTTCACCGGCCGTGGCTCCAGCCAGATCCGCTCCCGCGGGCCCGGCGGATAGGCGTACCTCTTCCCGGCAACGGTGATCAGCAACGCGGCAACCACCGGGATCGCCGCCGCGGCGGGGACCAGCAGCGCGCCGCCCACCACCAGGGCGGCCGAACCGTACAGGGCACCAACGGTGATGCCCAGCTGGATGGTCAGCACGGTCAGCCCGTTGGCGGCCTCGCTGTATTCACCGCCGGCCCGGAGGATCGCCGACTGGTTGTAGATGCCGATTGCCCCAAGGCCGGCCCCCCAGACCGTCATCAGCACCAGGGTGACGGGGAGGTTCCCTACCGCCAGGGGGAGTAAGAACATCGACGCGGCGATGGCCGCCGTCGTCACGATCAGGGACCGGCGCGGGCGCGAATCCACGGTCAGCCCGGCAATCCAGATGCCCAGCAGGCCAGAGCCGCCCAGCAGGGTCAGGGAGAGGCTGGTGGCGTAGTCCGGCAGGTGCGCCTCGCGGATGAAGGGTGCGATGTAGGTAAAGAGAGCGAAGTGGGCCAACACGAGCAGCGGCCAGGCGACGGCCACGGACTTTACTCCGGGCTGGCCAATAGCCTTCCGAAGCGAGGGCCGGGCTGCGTCGGTAATGCGGCGGACCCGGGGGAGCAGCCAGAACGCGAGGACGGTGAGGACCAGCCCAAAGCCGGCCAGCACCAGGAACGCTGCCCGCCATCCCAGGAACCCGCCCAGGGCGGTGCCCACCGGAGCCCCGATGGCCAACCCCAGGCTGTTGCCGCTGAACACGATGGCCAAGGCCTTGCCCACCTTGTCCGCCGGGACCACCCGGGCCACGAACGGCGCCATGGTGGTCCAGAGCAGCCCGTGCGCCAGTCCACCCACCAACCTGGCGATCATCGCCGAGGTGAAGTCCGGCGCCATCCCCACCATGGCGTTGCTCAGCGCGAACGTCAGGACCAACGCGACGAGCAGCGCATGCCGTGGAATTTTCCCCAGGAGCCGCGCCGCCGGAACCACGGTGACAACAATGACGGCGGCGTACGCGGCGGCGAGGTAGCCGGCCACGGGCTCGGACACGCCGAGGCCGGAGCTGATCTGCGGAAGAAGCCCTGACGGCAGCAGCTCCGTGGTGATGGCAGTGAAGGCTATGGTGGCCAGCACCGCCATGGCGGCATAGGGAAAACGGGCAGGGGACGGCGCGGAAATCGCGGAAGGCATGGGGGTGCGTCCATTCAAGGGGTGGGGTTGGAAAGCGGCTCGCTGGCCGGACAAATTCCTCCCTTAAATTTACAGGATCGAACCCCCTGCTCCGCGCCGGTTACGGCGTGTTCAGGCGTGCGTCCAGCAAGCCGGCCGCGACCGCTGGAGCCAGTCCGGGCGCCAGCGGGAGGCGCGGGACTACGAGGCAGTGCCACAGGTGGTAGATATCCGCCTTGCCGGACCACACCGTCGAGGTGACATTGCCGTTCTCGTCGAGTTCCTGCTTCCAGGAACCGTGCTCGTAGTCGATGAACCAGTCGCGGGCGTGGTCCCAGATCCGCTCATACCAGTCCGCGTACTGTTGCTCGCCCGTGGCAATGTACAGGGCGGCCGCACCGCCGATCGCTTCCGCTGGTACCCACCGGATGCGGGTGGTGACAACGGGTTTGCCTTCCCAGTCGACTGTGTAGACAAAGCCCGGATGGCCGTCCGGTTGCCAGGCGTCCCGGATGGCGGCATCGAACAAGCCCCGTGCATCCTCGAGGAGCCACTCCGGGACGTCCAGGCCGCGGGCCTCAAGCCCGGCACGGAGGTGGAGGAGCAGCCGCGCCCACTCCACCCAGTGGCCAGGGGTTCCACCGTAGGCGCGGAACTGGCTGGCGCGGTCATCGGTGTTGTACTCGGGCATGGGGTTCCAGTCCGGGTCGAAGTGCTCGAACACCCGGTAATTGTTGTTGCGCGCAAACCGGTGGATGAGCACCTCGGCGATGTGCAGGGCCCGTTCGAGCCACCTGTTCTCCCCGGTCACATCAGCCACGATGAGGTAGGCCTCCACCGAGTGCATGCTGGCGTTGCCGCCGCGGTATGCCTCGGTTTCCGTGAAGTCCCGGTTCCACGAGTCGAAGCACATGTTGGCCTCGTGGTCCCAGAACTTCGTGTCGGCGACCTGCAGCGCTTCATCCAGCAGCTCCCGCGCTCCGGGTCGACCGGCCGCGACGGCGCTTGCCGCGGCCAGGAGTACGAAGGAGTGCTGGTAGCCGGACTTGGTGTCGTCCACCGGACCGTCCTGGTCCACCTCCGCGTACCAACCGCCAAACTCGTCGTCGTGGAGGACGCCGTTGAGGGCGGCAATTCCGTGGTCCACGAGCGTGGCCGCTCCCGGCCGTCCCATCAGGGCGGCGACGGCGAAACTGTGCGTCATCCGCGCGGTGATCCACAGGTGGGTTGGCTTGTCGGCGAATACCTTGCCGTAGTTGTCGAGCCAGCCGAATCCGGTGGCGACCTTGGAGGCCTCGGCGAAACGGACCAACCGGTCGGTTTCCGCCTCAAGCCATCGTGCGTGGGCGGCGCTGTTCAGCCACGTCATGTCATGTCCTCTCAGTTCTCTCAGTTGCGTGGTAGGTAGAAAATATTGCGTCAGCCGGCGGCTTCAAGAACGCCGCGGACAATCGTGGCAGCCGCTCCCAGATAGGCCAGGACCACCAGGAGTTTCTGTGCTGCCCGGGCCGGAACAAATTTCGAGGCGACGTCGCCGAGCACCAGCCCGGCCAGGCAGGAGATGGCAACGGCACCCCACATGCCCAATGGCATCACGGGGAAGGTCGCGGGGGCAGTGATGGCCTTGGAGATGAGTGAGAACGTACCGATCGTGAAGAAGTACGGCTGCATGGTGGCAGCGAACGACTTATGCTGCCAATTGGTGGCGATCGAGTACATGCTGACGGCGGGCCCGCCCACCCCGGCGGCAGTGTTCATGAATCCGCTGAGGCCGCCGGCGGCCAGCAGGTAGCGCCGGCGCGACGGCAGCGTGGCGGACTTCAGTGCCAGCAGGACAGTCAGCCCGGCCGCGAGGAGCACCCCGATGGAGATCTCCAGCACCGGCGCTGGAATCAGGCGGATCAGGAAGGCCGCCGGAATGATGCCGAGCAGGGCAGAGGCAGCAAGAAACACGTAGCGCTTCCAGTCGATGTCGCGCAGCACCCGGAAGATAATGGCTCCTGCCGTCACCGCACCGCACACATTCACCAGCACCACGCCTTCCACCGGGCCCAGGAGCAGGACCAGGAACGGGGCCGCCACCAGCGCGAAGCCCATCCCGGTGATCCGCTGCATCCCGGCACCCATGATGACGGCCCCGAGGACCAGCCCGGTGGTCAGCATTTACGGTCTCCAGGCCACGTACTGGACCTCTTCGAACTCTTCGAGGCCCAAGCTCGATCCTTCCCGTCCCAGCCCTGACTGTTTGGCGCCGCCCATCGGGGCGAAGGCAACGGACGGCAGGGGGTCGTTCACGCCGACGATGCCGGCCTCAAGCTGCTCCGGGATTTCCCAGCCGCGCTTCGGGCTGCCGCTCCACACGTAAGCGGCCAGGCCCATCTCGGTGGCGTTCGCCTTCCGGACGGCGTCCTCCTCCGAGGAGAAGGTGACGACGCCGGCGGCCGGGCCGAACACCTCTTCGGTCACCAACAGTGCGTCGTCCGGAACATCGGCAAGCAGGGTGGGCGCCATGAACGCACCCCCGCCAGGGACCGCCGTGCGCTGGGTGACGCGGCGGGCGCCCCGGCCCAGGGCGTCGTCCACCAGCGCCTGTACGGCGGACACCCTGTCGGCATCGATGACCGGGCCCAGGTCCGGGACCTGCGCGCCGCCGTCGGGAACGCCATGACCGATGGTCATCGCGTCAAAGCGGGCGCCCAGCTTCTTTGCGAACTCGTCGGCGACGCTGTCCTGGACCAGGAACCTGTTGGCGGCCACGCAGGACTGGCCGGTGTTGCGGAGCCTGCCCAGGACGGCGCCGTCAACGGCCGCGTCAAGGTCCGCGTCCTCGAAGACGATGAACGGTGCGTTGCCGCCGAGTTCCAGCAGGGGCCGGACCACGCGCTCGGAGGCCGACGCCATGACCTGCCGGCCCACGCCCGTGGAACCGGTGAAACTTACGGCACGGACCGCCGGGTGGGCCATCAGCGCCGCGGTGATTTCGCGGGAAGGGCCATGGACCAGATTCACCACGCCGGCGGGAAAACCGGCGTCATTCAGGACTTCGAACAGGCCGGTCGCAGCCAACGGGGCCTTCTCGGAAACCCTGCCCACCACGGTGCACCCGGCGGCGAGCATCGCGGCGAGCTTGCGGGCCTGGATGGAGACGGGGAAGTTCCACGGGGTGAGGCTGAGGGCCACACCGACGGGCTTGCGGTTGCTGAGGTGGCGGCGCCCCCGGAGTTCAGGTGGGCTGATGGTGCCGGTGGCGCGGCGGACCTCCTCGGCGAACCAGCGGAAGTACTCCACCGAGAAGTCCACCTCGCCTTGCGCTTCGGGAAGCCTCTTGCCTGCTTCGAGTGCCAGCGTGTGCGCGATTTCGTCGCGGCGTTCCGCCAACAGCTCCGCCGCGTTGCGGAGCAGGTCTGCCCGGTGGCGGGCGGTGGTGCGGGACCAGCTGCCGAAGGCCTCGGCGGCGGCGTCGGCGGCCTTGGCGGCGTCCCCGGCCGAGCCCCAGGCGACCTCGCCCACGGTGCTGCCGTTGCCCGGATCAGTCACGTCCCTTGCGGTTCCGGCAGTGTGCCAGGTGCCGTTGACAAGGTGCCGGGCTGATGTGAGGTTCATGGAAGGAGCCTTTCGTTGGGCCGTGAGGGCACCGCCGGAGCCGCGCGTCGTCGTTGTACTCATCCCTTGCTTGCCCCTGCCGTGATGCCGGCAACGAAGTAGCGCTGCAGGAAGACGTAGGCCACCACCACCGGCAGGGAAGCCAGGATCACGCCGGCGAACAGCAGCGGGTAATTGGTCTGGAACTCACCTTGGAAGCTGAGCAATGCCAGTGGCAGGGTCCGGTTGCCGGGGGACTGGATGAACAACAGCGGGTAGAGGAGCTCGTTCCAGTGGATGACGAACAGGAAGATGGCGGCCGCGGCGATCGACGGTGCGGAGAGCGGCAGGGCGATGGATGCGTAGGTCTTCCACGGCCCGCTGCCGTCGATGGAGGAAGCTTCATAGAGTTCCTTGGGCAAGGTCCGCATAAACCCGCCCAGGATGAAGACGGCAATGGGCAACGTGGACACGACGTTGGCCAGGATCAGGCCGGCCAGGTTGTCCAGCAAGCCCAGCCTGCCAAAGAGGACGTAGAGCGGCACCATGTTGGCCTGTGCCGGGATGGCCATGCCCAGGACCAGGAATCCGAAGATGGCCCAGGACATGAACCCCTTCAACCGGGACACTGCGTAGCCGGCCAGGCTGGCCACGAACAAGGTCAACGGCACCGAAACGCCGGTAACGATCACGCTGTTCATGAAGGACGAACCCAGGTTCTGGCCGCCCACCACCTCGACGAAGTTATCCGGGGCGAGTGAATGCGGAAGGCTGAACGGGCCGGCGAACAGTTCCTGGGTGGACTTGAAACTGCCGAACGCCACCACTGTCAGCGGAATGATGATGATGACCGCGTAGATGGCCAGGATGGCGCGGCGGCTTAGTGTTGCGAGCATGCTGCTAGTCCCCCTTCGGGGTGAGCCGGAGCAACCGGCGCTGCAGCCAGGTGACCAGGGCGATCATCGCCATGAAGATAATCGACTGGGCGGCGGCGTAGCCGAACTCCGAGTTGGCAAAGGTGCTGTATATGCGGGTGGAAAGGATATCCAGGGCTGCCTTGGGCGGGTTGCCGGCGATGCCAAGAATCAGGTCGAAGGCCTTGAAGGACTGCACGGTGGTGTAAGCCACCACGATGGAGGTGGCCGGGGCCACGAACGGCCAGGTGATGGATTTGAACTGCTGCCATTTGCTGGCGCCGTCCATCTCCGCCGCTTCGTAGAGTTCCTTGGGGATGGCCTGCAGCCCGGCGATGTAGACCACCATCATCTGGCCCGAATGGAACCAGACCTGGGTGACGGCCACCCAGTACAAAGCCTGGGCGTCGTTGCCGAGGTAGGCTCCACCGTCCACCCCGACGGTTCGGAGGACCGAGTTGGCCAGGCCGAAGTTGGGGTCGTAGATGAACTTCCAGATGAAGGCCACCGAGACGGAGGACAGGATGGTGGGGAAGAAGAACAGTGCCCGCAGCAGGATACTGCCCCGCGAGTTCTTGGTCAGCAGCAGGGCCAGGACCAGCGAGAACGCTGTCTGGGCGATCACCACCAGCAGCACGAACTTCAGGTTGTTCGTCAGCGCGTTCGTAAACAGCGAGTCCTTGGTGAACGCCCGGACGAAGTTGTCCACGCCCACATAATTGAACGCCGCGGAGAATCCGTTCCAGTCCGTGATGGCGTACTGGAACGCCTGCAGCGTCGGCATCACCAGGAAGAAAGCGACGACGGCGACTGCGGGCAGCGGGAAAAGGTACAGGGCCGGATTCACCCGTGTGGGAGAGCGGCGGCGCACCTTGGCAGGGTTGTCGGGGGTGTGGTTGTCCGGGGCCTTCCGCCGGGCAGCCGTTCCCGGATGGATGCTCATAGCCGTTCGTCAACAATCTTCTGGGCGGCAGCGGCTGCCTGCTCCGGGCTGGTGCCGGAAATGACGGCCGTGGCGCTGGCCTCCACCGCGTTGCGGACATCGAGGTTATTGAACTGGAAGCGGGCGGCGAGTGCCGTCTTCTTCTGCAGCCAGGGACTGAGGCGCTTCAGGTCCGGGTTGGTGTACTCCACCTTGTCCACGGAGACGTGCTGGGCAGTCTGGTTGGCGTAGTATCCGGCGTTCTCGGGCTCGGAGAGGAAATCGATCCATGCCGCCGCGGCCGCCTGGTTCTTGCTGGCGGAGTTGACGCCCAGGATGAAGGTGGCGTTGTAGGCGCCCTCGTATTTGCCATTGCCGTCGGAGGTGGTGTTGGGGAACACCAGGTCGATCGGGAACTTGGCACCGAGTCCGCGGACCGCGGCGAGGTGGTAGGAGCCGGTGGCGAGCATGGCGGCCTTGCCCTGGGAGAACAGGTTCTGGGCCGGTTCAACGGCGGTGCCGGTGGCGTTGGGCTGCACGAAGGGCTTCAGGTCCTTGTACTGGCCCAGCATCTTGAGGAACCAGTCGTCCGTGCACTTGAGCTTGCCCTGCTCGATCTGGGCGCACATGTCGTCCACGGGGGCGTTGTTGGCGATCATGCAGTTGAACAGCTGGCCGCCGTTTCCGACGTCGCCGCCCGGCCAGGAGATGGGAATGACCCCGGAGGCGGCGAGTTTTTCGCACATGCCCAGGAAGGCGTCCCAGTTCTTGGGCGAGGTTTCTGCACCGGCCTTGTCGAAGAGGTCCAGGTTGGCCATGGGCATGGGGAAGACCACCTGGTAGGGCAGGCCGAGCTGGTTGTCGCCGCTCTGCCCGGCGGACAGGAGTCCCTTTTGGTAGTTGCCTACGGCTTTGCTGCCCTTGAGGTCGGTGTACACCCCGGCCTCGGTGAAGTTCTTAAACTGGGAGCCGCGGAAGGTGGCGAACGCGTCGCCGATGGAGCCGCCGCGAAGCTTCTGCAGTGCCTGGGCGTTGTAGTCGTTGGAGGTCGAGATGTCCTGGGCAATTTCCACGCCGTCGTGTTGTGCCACGAAGCGCTTGATGAGTTCGTCGAATACGGCCTTGTCCTCGCCGCGCCAGTGGGCGAAGGACACCTTGCCGGTGACGGCTCCGGTGGCGGGTGCCGACGGACCGGTTGCCCCTCCCGGCTTGGTGGAACCGCCGGGCCCGGCGCACGCTGCCGCAGCGGCGCCGAAGCCCAGGGCCCCGAGAAGGGCGACTGCCTGCCGGCGTGAAATCTGACTCACAATAATCTCCTCGTTGAGTGTTTGCTGTGCCTTGTTTGCTTGCTGCTGAGAGGGGCCGGGCCCCGTGACGGTGCTTGTGGTGCGGGAGAACTGCCTAGGCGTTGGTCCTCTGGGCGGACACGACGTCGTCCACCACGGCGCAAAGGCGCTGCAGCCTGCGGACGGCGTCGGTGGAGAGGGATTCGACGACGTCGGGAGCGCCGATGCAGGAAGCCCAGACTGCGCGTCCGGAGAGGAAGCCGCTGGCACCTTCGAGGCAGGCCCACCGGACGGCGTCCGGGAAGACGTCTTCGGGAACACCGGAGGAGAGGACCACCCACGGGCCGTCGATGGCTTTGGTGAGCTCGGCGCAGGCGTCGCGGACGTCAGCTTCCGAAGCCTGGCCGTGGAACGGGACCTCGGCCTTGTACAGGTCGGCACCCAGGCTGCCCAGTTCCTTGGCGGCGGCCAGGATGCCCGCGTTCCAGTCAAAGTCGCCGCCGGCCAGGGGCTTGCGGGAGACGGGTTCGATGATGCTTATCAGCCCCGCGGACCGGCAGCTGTCCACGAACTCGCGGACCATGGCCACGCGGCCCTCGGCGGGTTCGTCCGGGCGGTAGAGCACCAGCAGCTTCAGGGCCTTGACGCCGAGGGCGGCGTATTTGTGCGGATCCACCAGGCGGTCGATGGTCACTTCGCCCACCAGTTCGCCGTGGGCGGGTTCAAAGTGGTCGGCGGAGGCGATTAGCCCGCAACCGGGGTCCACCACGCCTTCCTCGATTGCGTGGTCCAGGGCGAACTGGCGGTCGATGAGGACGCCGGAGGCATAAGGGGTCAGGATCCGGGCCGCCTCGAGCTTGAAGTCCCGGAGGTCCTGGTCCGTGACGGGCTGATCGGTGTGCTCTGCGAACATGTTGCGCATGGCTTCGCGCTGGTCAACGGCGAGCATCGCAAAGGCGCCTGAGGGCCGTTGGAGCGGGGAGAGGTCTGCATGGTTCATGGGCTGGCTACTTTCAGCTGGGCGGGTTGGGTCAGGAATGGTGGTTGGAGGCGAATTCGGTGGTGATGGCCTGGCGGGGGATGGCAGAGCGGCCGTCCAGCCCGGCACAGGATGCTGCGGCGGTGCGGCCGGCGAATGCGGCGGCGTCCACCAACGGCAGGCCTGCGGCGACGGCTGCGAGGAGCGCGCCGTGGTAGACATCGCCGGCGCCGAGGGTGGAAACGATGTCCGCCGGCGTGGCCGGTACGTGGACGGGACCCCCGCCGTGTTCCAGGACCCAGGCGCCGTCTGAGCCGGCGGTGGCCACGACGGCCGCGGCGCCGTCGTCGAGCGCTTTGCGCAGGAGGGCTCCGGGGGAGTGCCCGGCGCCGTACTCTGCCTGGAGCCTTTCCACGGTAGGTACGTAGAGTGCGATGCCGCGGGGGCTGAAGGATGGGATGGGATTGCCGGCGTCCACGCTGATGTTCAGCGATCCGGAGCGGGCACCTGCGACTGCATTCCATCCCAAGTGGTCGGCATGGACCCAGGCGGCGGATGCCAGCAGGTCGAAGAAGCGGCTGCCCGCAGGGAAGCTGACCGGCGGCACGGGCCTGGTGACGATGGCCCGGCTCTCGGTTGCCTTGCTGACGATGATCACGCTGGCGCCGGTCTTGACGCCGCGATCGCGGATCACGGCGGAGGTGTCCACGCCTTCGGCTTGCAGCCCGGAAATGATGCGGTCGCCTTCTTCGTCGGTGCCGAAGACGCCGGCGAAGGCGGTATCCGCCCCCGCCCGTGCTGCTGCGACGGCTGCCGTGGCTGCAGGGCCGCCGCCCGCCGTCGCGAAATCCGTGGCCACGGTCCGGCTGTCCGCAGCGGGGTAATCCTGCACCAGGGCAATGGAGTCAAGAGTGGCGCAGCCTACGAAGAGCAGGGGTCCAGTTGACGGTTGGGGCACGTTCCACCTCGTTGTAGTTCCGGCTGGTATTGAAGAAATATACACACGCTATGTTGGAAAAACAACACTTTCTGTATAGTTGTGTTTGGGATGCAACGCCGCACCCCCCACTCAACGTAGAGAAACGGAGCAGCTCATGTCATTGCCTACTGCGGAATCTGTCCGGACCATCCGGTACGGACTCATCGGGGCAGGCCACATGGCCCGCGAACATGTCAGGAACCTCGCCTTGATCCCCGGGAGCCGGATCACCGCAGTGTCAGACCCCACGCCGTCATCCCTCGACGAGACTGCCAAGGAAATCGGCTACGACGTGCAACTCTTCACCTCCCACCAGGAACTGCTGGCCTCGGGAATGGTTGACGCGCTGGTGATTGCCAGCCCCAACGACACCCACTTGGGCATCCTGAAGGACATCTTCGCCAGCGGCACCAACCTCCCGGTCCTGGTCGAAAAGCCCGTATGCACCAGCGCAGAACAGGCGGACGAGCTCGAAGTCCTCGCCGCGGGCTACCCGGCACCGGTGTGGGTTGCCATGGAGTACCGGTACATGCCGCCGGTCCAGGAGGTTATCCAGGCGGCACACACCGGAAAGCTTGGGAACATCTACATGCTTTCCATCGTGGAACACCGCTTCCCGTTCCTGCACAAGGTGGATTCCTGGAACCGCTTCGCCGAGCGGACGGGCGGCACCCTGGTGGAGAAGTGCTGCCACTTCTTCGACCTGATGCGCCTGATCCTCCAGGACGAGCCCGTCCGGATTTACGCCAGCGGCGGCCACGACGTCAACCATATGGACGAGGTGTACGACGGCAAGGTCCCGGACATGGTGGACAACGCCTACGTCATCGTCGATTTCAAGGGAGGCCGGCGAGCCATGCTGGAGCTGTCCATGTTCGCCGAAGGGTCCAAGTTCCAGGAGCGGATCTCCATCGTGGGCGACGCCGCCAAGATCGAAACCCTCATCCCGGTGGCGGCCAACCACTGGATCCCCGGCGACGAAGCCGAGGCGACCGTGGAATTCAGCCCCCGGTCCCCGCTGGGCCCCCTGAAGCATGACGTGCCGGTGGATGAGGCGGTCCTCGCCGCCGGCGCCCACCACGGCTCCACGTACTACGAGCACCTTGGATACCGGAAGGCAATCCTGGGCGAAGGCCCCGTAGAGGTGACTGTTGCCGACGGCCTGCAGTCCGTGCGGATGGGCCTGGCAGCGGAACGTTCTATTACGGAAGGACGCCCCGTGGAGCTCGCGAATGCGGCTTCCGGGGTACGTTCATAAGAAGATTTGTGTTGGAAGTCCAACACGCCGCCAGGCTCTGCCCGGCGCATTGGGGAGGGATAAGCAGCTTATGAGCACAGCACATGGAGAGGCGCCGCTGACGCCGCGCCAGCGCACCATCCTCGATGAGTTGGGACGGAAAGGCTTCATTTCCACGAACGACCTCGCGGGGACGTTCGCAGTCTCCGACATGACCGTGCGGCGGGACACCCGGGTGCTGGCCAAGCGGGGCCTGGCCCGGGTGGTCCACGGCGGGGTCAGTGCCGTGGACGGGCACGGCCAGAACGCCGACTTCGCCGCCCGGGTCCGGGAGGACGCAGACGCCAAGCTCCGGGTCGCACGGGCCTGTGTGTCGATGATCAGCGAACGGGACGCCATCATCCTTGACGCCGGTACCACCACGTACCAGATCGCCCAGGAACTGCCCACGTCCTTCAGGGGGACCATCATCACGCACTCGGCCCCGGCCATCCAGCGCTGCCTGCAGCTGACCGAGGCGCGCACCATCTGCCTCGGCGGGGAACTGTTGCTGGACAGCCAGGCGTTCAACGGTCCCATGACCGTGAGCGCGGCTGCAGGTTTGCGCGCCAAAACGGCGTTCATCGGGGTGACCGGCATCCACGATGAGGCCTTCTACATCGAACGCGACGTGGAGCGCGCCACTAAGATCGCCCTTATGAATTCGGCGGAACAGGTAGTGGTGGTGGCAACCCACCAGAAGATGCTCAGGTACGCGCTGGCGCGGCTGGCAGCATTTGATGCGGTGGACATCCTGGTGACGGATGCCCCACCGCCGCAGGAAATCGAGGATGCCCTGGGCGCCGCCAACGTCAAGCTGATGGTCGCCGCATGAGCGCCCGGCTGCGCGTCTGCCTGCCCGCCCAAGACCTGCTGGACGCACTCGCCCCGGTGGACGGCGTCGAGTTTGTGCTCTGGGACCTCGCGGGCCCGGCCCCCGAGGGCCGGCTGGACCTCCTGGTGCCGCCCTACATGGGCAAGCCGTCCGCGCTCGCCGCGCTGGAAGGCGTGGACGTTGGCCTGGTGCAGAGCCAGTCCATCGGGTACGACGGCGTAGCGGGCATCCTGCCCGGCGGTGTCACCTTTGCCAACGCGGCCGGAGTCCATGAGACCTCGACGGCGGAGCTCGCCGTGGGCATGATGATCGCGTCCCAGCGAGGCATCCCGGACTTTGTCCGGAACCAGGACAACAGCACATGGGACAACAGCCAGCGCCCCAGCCTGGCGGACCGGCGCGTCCTGCTGGTGGGTTACGGGGGAGTCGGCAAGGCCATCGAGGCCCGGCTCCTCCCGTTCGAAGCCGAGGTCACCCGGATGGCCAGCCGTTCACGCGAGGACGGTGGCGGAACCATCCACGGGATCGACTCTCTCTACGAACAGCTGCCGTTGCACGAGATCGTAGTGGTCAGTGTTCCCCTCAACGGGCAAACAGAGCACCTTGTGGACGCCAAGTTCCTCGCCGCCATGCCGAACGGCGCCCTGCTGGTGAACGTGGCCCGCGGCCCTGTGGCCAACACCGACGCGCTGCTGGCCGAGACTGCAACCGGCAGGCTCCGCGCCGCCCTGGACGTCACGGATCCGGAACCGCTGCCCGCCGGCCACCCGCTGTGGACCACCCCCGGAGTGCTCATCACTCCGCACGTGGGCGGCGCCAGCTCGGCCATGTTCCCCCGCATGGTTCGCCTGGTCAGGAAGCAGATCGGACTGCTGCTCGAGGGCCGCGAACCCGTCAACGTGGTCCTCCCTTAACGCCGGCGGCCTGCGGCCCTATGCTTGGCCCATGTCTACTTTCGAAGTCCGCCGCAGCGCGGTCATCCCTGCCTCCGCCGAGGAGATCTTTCCGCTGGTGAACAACTTCCACGAATGGACCGCCTGGTCCCCCTGGGAGGCGGTCGATCCGGGCATGAGCCGCCGCTACTTCGGCAGCGAATCAGGGGCCGGCGCAGGCTATGAGTGGAACGGGAACCGCAAGGCCGGCAGCGGAACCATGGAGATCGTGGAGTCGGTGCCTCCGAGCCGCATAGGGATCCGGCTGCAATTCACCAAGCCGTTCAAGGCCCTGAACCCCACGACGTTCACGTTCAGCCCGGCTCCTGGCGGCACCGAGGTGACGTGGCTGATGACCGGGGAGAACAAAGGGTTCGGTAAGGTCTTTGCCCTGTTCATGAACATGGACAAGCTGGTGGGCGGCGACTTTGAGCGCGGCCTCGCGGCGCTCGCAGCCACGGTCGCCGCCCGGAAGAGCTGATCGCTCCATGGGCGTCGTGGATGATGCCCTGGCCGCGACGGATGAACCGGGCCGCGGCTGCCTCCGGCATGTGGTGGAGATTGCCCGGTCCGTGGCCCCGGACGCCACCGAGGGCATGAGCTACGGGATGCCGGCCCTCAAGGTCGACGGCAAGCCGCTGGTGGCTGCCGTGGCCGCGGCCAAGCACCTTTCGATCTTTCCATTCTCCTCGGCCGTGGTGGAGGCGGTGGCCGGACGCCTGGAGGGCTACTCGCTGTCCAAGGGAACCATCCGCTTCAGCGCAGCCAGGCCGGTGCCGGACGACGTCGTAGCGGACATCGTCAGGCTGCGGCTGGCGGAAATCCGGAAGTGAAACCCTGCAGTTGAGGACGTCGGTTGGTTCCGCAACGGGAGGGTCTCTGCGAAAATTATCCAGTGACTTTACTTAAGCGGACAACCTCTTTGCCGGCTGATGGACCTCCGCGGTTTGCTGACCCCCGCCGTACGGGAGCCCTGCTTGGCCTTGGGGGTGCATGCCTCTTCGTGTTCTCCTACACGTCAGGGTTTGCGGACCTATTGTCCGGCGCCGCGCGCGTCCTGGTCCTCGGGGCGGTGGGCGCCAGCCTGTGGTTCCTCTTCGCCAGGCCACGTTTCCTGGGACCCTTCGTGCCACCCCGCGGCAGACACATTGCGGTCTATGTCCTGTGCGTGGTGGCTGAATTCGCGCTGATAGCGGCCGGTAGTTCATTGCTTGACGCCCGAGGTGCGCTGGTGCTGCGTCCGGCGCTGATCGCACTGGTGGTCGGCCTCCATTTCGTGCCGTTCGCGTGGGCCTTCAAGGAGCCCATGTTCTACCTTCTGGGCGGACTGCTCGCAGCGATTGGCGGTATTGGGCTGCTGAGCGGGACGGAACCGGGCGCGGCGTCGGCGGCGGCGACCGCCGGAGTGGCCATGGCGCTGGTCCTGCTTGCCTACAGCCTCGGAGCCTTCTCCAAGCTTCGGCGGGCAGGAACGCCTGCGAAGCGGTGAGGAACGCTGTGGCAGGACCAAAGGACCTGCCGGCCCGTCCACGGCGGCGCCTATCCTGAACCCATGCCTGACACCTTCGCATCCCTGGTGGACACCTTCAAGAACATGGGCGTGGCCCGCGCCTACGGCACGACGGTCACTCTCGGCGGGGAGGAGATCGTGCCCGTGGCGCTGGTCTCCTTCGGCTTCGGTGGCGGCATGGAATCGGAGAAAGGTGCGTCAGGTGGAGGCGGCGGCGGGTTCGTCCTGCCCTTGGGGGTGTACCGGACAGTCAATGGCAGGGCGGCGTTCCGCCCCAACACCATCGCCGTCCTGGCATGCCTGGTTCCCCTGGTGGCCGTGGCAGGCAGGGCGGCCCGCAGGGCCATCTCGGCGGCCCGGAAATAGCTGCACTGCCGCTGCCCCACCCGCAATAAAACCCCTATTCCATGCGGGGACGAACAGTTCCATAATGGCCTCGTAGACTTCGGGAACCCCGTGCCGATGGCTTCTGCCACCGCGGATCAGGGAGCTCCAGGTGGCCGCCCCGGCATTCGGCGGGAAGGACGGCCACGAGGCCCGGCGGGGGACGGCCGGGCCGATTCGGGGGAGAGCATCGCCATCAGGAAAAGTGGCAAGGAGAGTTGTTGTCATGCTCAAAGATCTGGAAGTCATGGCTGTATTGCCGGCAAAGGACATTGACCGGGCACGGGAGTTCTACCGGGACAAGCTGGGTTTGGAGCCCGAGCGGACCATGAGTGACGGCGGGCTCGTGTACCGGTGCGGGAAGGGTACCGCGTTCCTGATTTACCAAACGGACAACGCAGGCTCGGCCAAGAACACGCAGATAGGGTGGGGAACCGATGACGTACGGCGCGACGTCGAGGAACTGCGCGGCCGGGGCGTCGTTTTCGAGGAGTACGACATGCCCGGACTGAAGACAGAGAACGGCATCGCCTCGATGGAGGGAATGGGCGACGCCGCCTGGTTCCTGGACAGTGAGGGCAACATTCTGAACATTTCATCGCTGCCCCGTTGAACGCCGCGGCCCGCTGTCGCAGGCCCGGCACATTAAGGACGACGCCGGCACCCGCCGCCGGAAGCACCTGCACCCGGGTGCCCCGGCAGGGGCAGGGCCGGCGCCGCCGCAGATTGAGGTTGTGGGAAGGGGCGCGATGAGCGTCGAGGAGGTGGCACCGAAGACCGCTGGCGTCTCGGTGGAGTTGCTGGCTGCGGTCGACCTTGCCGGCGAGATCGACGGGATGGAGGGCGCCAGTTGCGGATGCGGATGGTGACCATCGAGCCCGGTGGAGTGTTCGGCCCCCTCCATGACCATGCAGGCCGGCCTGGCACTGTCTATGTCCTCTCGGGGATCATCACCGACCACCGGGACGGGGTTGCCACGGAGTACGGGCCGGGCGTGGGCTGGCCGGAGGACCGGAACACCCTGCACTGGCTGGAGAACCGGGGAGTGGTGCCGGCGGTCGAAATCTCGGTGGATATCATCGGCGCGCCCATGCCGTAAAGCTTGTCCGGGCTTTGCCGCAGGTGCCGGGATCGGCCGTACCCGCCCACCCGACTCTCAGACGGCCGGTTCCCGCCTGCCCAGCGCCATCCGGAGCGCGCCGCGGAAAGTAATCCGGTTCCGCCTGCTCACCGCCACCACCGCCGCGATTCCGGCCAGGAGCACCACGATGCCGCCGGAGGCGACCGACCAGCGTGCACCGTACTGGCTGCCTATCCACCCCACCAGGGGCGAACCCAGCGCGGTGCCGCCTTGCAGCACTGCCAGGTACAGCGCCAGGACGCGGCCACGGAACGGGGCTTCCACGGAGAGCTGGATGCTGGTGTTGCAGCTGTTCAGGAAAGTGATGGACGCCAGGCCCACCGGAACCAGGATGGCTGCGTACGTCCAGAACGATGGCGCCAGGCTGCCGAGGATCGTGAAGAAGCCCAGCCCCAACGCGCCGCCCAGGAGGAAGCGCAGCCGGGGGCCGGACCGGCGCGCGGCCAGGAGGGCGCCGGCGAGCGTACCTACCGCCATGATCGAGCCGAGGAGCCCGAATTCACTGGGCCCCATGCTGAACTCGGTGGTGGCCATCAGCGAGTTGATGACCGGGAAGTTCATGCCGAACGCGCCCAGGATACCCACCAGGACCATGATCAACATCAGATCCGGACGGCGGCGCACATACCGGACGCCCTCCACCACCTGGTGCTTGTTGCGTTGGCCTGCCACGGGGGCCGGCTGGGTGATGCGGATCCGGAACAGCGAGACCAGGACGGCGGCGAAGCTGGCAGCGTTGAGCAGGAACACCGGGCCGGTGCCCACCCAAGCGATGAGGACGCCGGCGATTGCGGGGCCGGTAAGCCGGGCGGTATTGAAGGACGCCGAGTTCAAGGCCACTGCATTGGAGATGTTGTCCTGGCCAACCAGTTCCGACACGAAGGCCTGGCGGGCGGGGGCATCCACGGCGCTGGCAACTCCCAGGCAGAACGCAGCCACGTAGGCGTGCCACAACTGGGCGGTGCCGGTGACCACGAGCAGGCCGATGGCCAAGCCGGTGAAGCCCATGGCCAGCTGCGTCCACATCAGGATGATGCGCTTGCGGTACCGGTCCGCCAGCACTCCGCCGTACGGGCCGAACAGCAGCATGGGCAGGAACTGCAGGCCGGTGGTGAGGCCCACCGCGGCACCGGAGTGGTCCGTAAGGACGGTCAGGACCAGCCAGTCCTGTGCCACCCGCTGCATCCAGGTGCCGATGTTGGACACGATCGCGCCGCCGGCCCAGATGCGGTAGTTGGGGTTTTCGAGGGCCCGGAACATGGCACTCATTTGGCGCTCATTTCCTGCATGATGCGGGCCGCGCGGCTCAGTGTGAGCCGGTCGTCCTCGCTGAGCCCTGCCACGCGCCGGGCCAGCCAAGCGGTCCGCTGCCGGCGTGCTTCCTCGAGGACCGTCCTGCCGGCGTCGGTGATGTCCACGCGAACCTGGCGGCCGTCGTCGGGATGGGCGGACCTGGTGACGAATCCTTGGTCGGCGAGGGCGTTGACGATCCTGGTCATGGACGGGGCCTGGACGTGTTCGCTCTCTGCCAGTGCGCGCAGCGTGCTGGGACCGCTGCCGTTGAGCAGGGCCAGGACGGTGTACTGGCCAGGGGTGATGATGTCGCCGGTTGCTTCGACGCGGAGCCGGCGGGACGTGCGCATCACGGCGGTGCGCAGGTCGATGGCGAGGGTGTCCGGGGCGGTGGGGTCTGCTGTGGCCTGGGGTTTGGTGTGGGCGGGTGACATGTAAGCGGGTGCGCCTCCTGCTGCGGTTATTTAGCACTGCTAATTAGTTCTGCTAACTAGTATGCCGCTCATGGTTGCCCATGGCAACGGTCCAGTGTGTGGTTTTGCTGACAGGCTCGGGCAGAATGGGAGCCGTGACTGGGCGCAGAACCGACAAGAACCGCAAACCCGCGCGGCCGTGGAAGATAAGGCTGAACCTGGCGGTCACCGTCCTGGTCCTTTGCCTGGGGCCCATCATGATCGGTGCGGGCAGCTTCATGATCAACGCGGACGAAGAACTCGCGCGCACTGGAGCGCGGGCAACCGGAACGATCGTCCACTTTGACGATGTCACCAAGGCATCCCAGCGCAGGATCCGGGTTGACTTCACGACGCCGGACGGATCGGCCCACCGGACGTTCGCGGCCGTGGACCACGACCAGCACCCTGTGGTGGGAACCGATGTTCCTGTGATCTATGCCGAAGATGATCCTGGCCGGGCGATCATTCCGGGCTATGAAAGTGGCGGAGAGTGGTTCCGTGGTGCCGGCGTGGTCCTGACAGCGCTCTTCGGTGGAATTGGAACCCTGGCCGTCGTCCTGATGGGAGTGGGGGCCCTGCGCGGCTTCCTTCGGAGGCGCGCCACACGGCGCGTGGTGTGAGCCGGGGCGCAGGTCTGGCCGCCCAGGCGCCACGGGCGTAGGCTCTGACGCACCATGACTGAACATCAGCCCTATGAACTGATCCGCCGGTATCCACATTTCGAGCTCCGTTGGTATCCGGCTTACGTCGTGGCTGAGGTCAAGGTCAGGGCGGACTTTGACCGGGCCGGAAACGCGGCGTTCCGCTACCTGTTCAATTACATCAGCGGCAACAACTCCGCCCGCCGCAAGCTGGCCATGACTGCGCCCGTCATCCAGGAGCCTGGTTCCCCGCAGAAGCTGGCCATGACGGCTCCCGTGCTGCAGCAGGGGCCGTTGCCGGGAGCCCGTGGGCCGGCGGAGTTCGTGGTGGGATTCGTGCTCCCGGCCGGCGTCACGGCCGACACGGCCCCGGCTCCCGCCGACCCCAGGGTGACGGTGCGCGCCGTTCCGGCCTCCCTTTCCGCTGCCCTCAGCTTCACGGGCGGCGGCTCCGCTTCTTCCTTCGAGCGGCATACCGCGGGGCTCCAAGCGGCACTGAAAGTTGCCGGGCTGACGCCGGTCGGCGCTCCGCGATACGCGCGCTTCGACCCGCCCTTCAAGCCCTGGTTCCTGCGACGCAATGAAGTGCTGCAGGACATCAAAGAGCCAGGATAGCGGGCGCCGGACCACTGCCTGCCGCTGGCGGAGGAGGGCGTTCGCGCCCACCGGGGGTGGCCGGCCTGGATCGTGCGGTCCCAGGCTGGCTGTTGATACTGGCGTTGGCGCTGCGAAACCTGCCACGCCGGTCGTACAAGCAGGTCCGATAGTTTCTTCCAACCCTGGAAAATACGGAACTTGGCCTGCGCCTGGACCGACTTTTTCCGGACGGGGGCCTTCTGTATGCATCCATGTTAGCGTTCGCATCCGCGGCAATGCGGAGAATGGAGTGCGCTCCTACTTTCACTTACCTGTTGTTATTGCTGAAAGTTTACGATAGTTTCTCTGTGTGATGCAGGTCGCACTGGTGGGGAACCCGCGGCCAACATGCCAACCAAAGGACAATGATGACCAGCGAGCAACGCACCCATACACCCGAACACCGGCTTAAGCGCCTGCATGACCGTCTTGGCGGCATCGCCTACGGAGGGGATTACAACCCCGAGCAGTGGCCGCGCGAGGTGTGGGACGAGGACGTCCGCCTCATGAAGGAAGCGGGGGTCAACCTGGTTACCCTGGCCGTTTTCTCCTGGAGCAGGCTCGAAACGGCGGACGGCATCTACGACTTCAGCTGGCTGGACGAGATCATGGACCTGCTGCACGCCAACGGCATCGGCGTGGACCTGGCCACTCCGGACGCTGTCCCGCCGGCCTGGCTGATCGCCCGGCACCCAGACATCCTTCCGGTCCTGGCTGATGGCAGCACCTTCGGCTTCGGCTCCCGCCAGCACTTCGACGTCTCCCACCCCGCCTACCGGGCAAAGTCCCTGGCGATGGCGGAAAAGATGGGGGAGCGGTACGCCGCCCACCCCGCCCTGTGCATGTGGCACGTCAACAACGAGTACGGCCCCGTCTCCTACGGCCCGCACGCCGACCGCGCCTTCCGGGAATGGCTCCAAGACAAGTACGGCAGCCTGGAGGAATTGAACCGGGCCTGGAGCACCGACGTGTGGGGCCAGGTCTACTCCGACTGGGCCCAGGTCAATGCACCTGCCCAGCCCCGCACCTGGTCCAACCCGTCCCGCCGGCTCGATTACCACCGGTTCACCTCGGACAGCATGCTGGCGCACTACAAGGCCGAACGGGACATCCTGCGCCGCCATACGCCGGAACTGCCCGTTGTTACCAACTTCATGCGCTTCTACAAGAACAACGACTACTGGGCCTGGGCCGCCGAGGAAGATGCCGCCGCACTGGACATCTATCCGGACCCTCGCGAATCCGACGCGCACGTTGCCGCCGCCCTCAACTTCGACCTCATGCGCTCACTGCGGAAGGGCCAGCCCTGGCTGGTCATGGAACAAGCCACCGCAGCCGTCAGCCAATGGTCCGTCAACGTCTCCAAACTGCCCGGCAAAATGCGTTTAGGCTCCTACCAGGCGATCGCCCAGGGAGCCGATTCCATCCTCTTCTTCCAGTGGCGCCAGGCCAGGGGAGGCACCGAACGCTTCCACTCCGGCATGGTCAACCATGCCGGCCCCAACACGCGGGTGTTCCGGGAGGTCTGCGAACTGGGCCGGGAGCTCAAGCACCTCTCCGGAATCACCGGCACCCGCTCCACCGCCAAGGTGGCGCTGGTCTTTGACTGGGACTGCTGGTGGGCCCTGGAACTGGGCAACTCGCCCCGCTCGGACCTGAGCTACGCGCAGGAAGTCCTCCGCCTTTACCGGCCCTTCTTTGACGCCAACATCACCGTGGACTTCGTGGACACCACCAGCGACCTTCACCAGTACAGCCTGGTGGTCCTTCCCGCCACCTACCTGCTTACCGACGACGCCGCACAGCGCTACGAGGACTACGTCGCCGGCGGCGGCCGGCTGGTGGCCAGCTACCTCTCCGGCATTGTGGACCAGGACAACACGATCCGGCTCGGCGGCTACCCTGGCGCCCTCCGCAACGTCCTGGGCGCGTGGAGCGAGGAGATGCACCCGCTGGCCGGGGAGGGCGAGGCCGTCAAGCTTTCAACGGCCGACGGCGGCACGGCCTCAGCGGATTACTGGACCGAACACCTGCACGCCACCTCGGCGGAGGTGCTGGCCCGCTACGCCTCGGGCAGGCTGGCCGGGTCGCCGGCCGTCACCCGCAACAGTTTCGGCTGCGGCACCGCCGTCTACCTCTCGGCGAGGGTGGACGGCACCTACCTGGAGGAACTGCTCGACGCCGAACGGACCGCTGCGGGGATCCGCCCCGAACTGGACGCGCCGCTGGGAGTGCAGGTGCGCCGTCGTGCCGGCAACGGACGCAGCTACCTGCTGGTCCTCAACCACAACGACGCACCGGCCCGGGTGGATGTTGGGGCGGGCGGCACGGACGTGCTCACCGGCACCCGAATCACGGGTGCAGTGGAACTGGCCGCCAACGGGGTCCTGGTCCTGGAAGAGGCAGCTGGCGAACACGCCCGCACATACGCAGAAGCCGGCCGGTAGGAGGCAACATGGCCACGCAATTGGAAGTACCTCCCGGAGCGGTCACCACACAGCCGCCCGGCCGCAAGGACAAACCACGGAACAAGCCCGGCGGCTGGAAGCTCGCCATCAAGCGCGACTGGCGGCTCTACACGCTGGTGCTGCTGCCGCTGGCCTACTTCGCCATCTTCCGCTACCTGCCCATGGCCGGCAACGTGATCGCGTTCCGGCAGTTCCAGCCCGGCGGCAGCATCTTCGGCGAGAAATGGGTGGGACTGAAGTACGTCACCCTGTTCATCAACGATCCCAGTTTCTGGCAGGCCTTCCAGAACACCATCATCCTGGGCGTGCTGACACTCCTGTTCTGCTTCCCCATGCCCATCATCTTCGCGCTGATGCTGAACGAGCTGCGCTCGCAGAAGTTCAAGAAATTCGTCCAGACGGTGGCGTACCTGCCGCACTTCATGTCAGTGGTGATCATCGCCGGCATGATCCTGCAGAACTTCTCCATGACCGGTACGGTGAACCAGATCGCCAGTGCGGTCTTCGGAAGCACGGTGAACTTCACCCAGGACGCCGCCTGGTTCCGGCCCATGTACATCAGCTCCGAGGTGTGGCAGACCATGGGCTGGGGCGCCATCCTGTACCTGGCCGCCCTCACCAGGGTCGACGAGTCGCTGTATGAGGCCGCCCGGATCGACGGCGCCAACCGGTGGCAACAGACCTGGCATGTGACCCTCCCGGCCATCCGGCCCACCATCATTACGCTGCTGATCCTGAACATCGGCACGTTCATGGCCGTGGGCTTCGAGAAGATCCTGCTGATTTACAACCCGCTCAACTACCAGACCTCGGACGTCATCTCCACCTACCTGTACCGGGTGGGCCTGGAATCGTCCAACTTCAGCTACGCGGCCGCGATCGGCATGTTCGAATCCGTCATCGGCCTCACGCTGATCCTCTCCGCGAACGCCATCTCCAAACGGCTCGCCGGAACGAGCCTGTGGTGAAAGGGGCCATCGTGAAAGGGACAACCGTGAAGGAAACCGCAGTGCAAAAGCCCACGGCGGACACCGGTGTGCTGGTCAAGGACATGAAGGTCTCCCGCAGCATGCGGGTGTTCCGCGTGGCCAACCTGGTGTTCCTGCTGGTGGTGGTCTTCCTGACCATGTACCCGTTCCTGAACATCCTGGCGCAGAGCTTCTCCAGCGAAGGGTTCATCAACGCCGGGCAGGTCAACCTTTTCCCGCTGGGGTTCAACACCCAGACCTACCAGCTGATCCTGGCGGACTCGGTGTTCTGGCGGAATTACGGCAACACCGTCCTGTACACGGTGGTGGCCACCGCGATCTCGATGGTCCTGACCACCAGCTTCGCGTACGCGATCGCCAAGAAGGACCTCAAGGGACGCAGCGTGTTCATCGGCATCGCCGTGTTCACCATGTTCTTCAACGGCGGCCTGATCCCCAACTACGTGCTCATCACGTCGCTGGGCATGCGGGACACCCTGTGGGCCGTGGTGCTGCCCAACGCCATCAGTGTCTTCAACCTGCTGATCATGAAGTCGTTCTTCGAAAACATGCCCCGGGAACTGGAGGAGGCGGCCGCCATCGACGGCCTCACCCAGTACGGCGTCCTGTTCAAGGTGGTGCTGCCGCTGAGTAAGGCCATCGTGGCCACCATGGTGCTCTTCTACGCCGTGGCCAACTGGAACTCCTGGTTCCAGGCGTTCCTTTACCTGGACAACCCGGACCTGTTCCCGGTAACCATCTACCTCCGCAACATGATTGCCGGCGTCACCACCGCGGGTTCGGCCGGCGGCACGGCAGAGAACGTGGGCCAGATCGCCGCCAACATCCAGTCGGTGACCATCGTGCTCACCATCATCCCCATCCTGTGCGTCTACCCGTTCGTCCAGAAGTACTTCTTTTCGGGCGTCATGCTCGGCTCCGTCAAGGAATAACCCGTTATGAAAGGAAAACCCATGATCCGCAGACGAGATTTCCTCGGCCTGTCCGCGCTCGCAGCCTTCGGCCTGGTGATGGCCGGGTGCGACTCGGATTCCGGCAGCAAGGTGGACACCTCCAAGGCCCGCAACGGTGCGATGGACAGCTTCGGGGTGGGGGACACGTTCAAGGCGACGACGCCGCTGAGCTTCACGTTCCTCTTCAGCGACCAGCCCACCTACCCGTACAAGAAGGACTGGCTGCTCTTCACCAAGATGGGCAGCGACAACAACGTCACGCTGCAGCCCACCATCGTCCCCAGCAGCGACTACGAGCAAAAGCGGAGCCTCCTGATCAGCTCCGGCAGCGCACCCGAGATCATCGCCAAGACCTACCCGGGCCAGGAGAGCGCGTATGTGTCCTCCGGTGCGGTTCTCCCGGTCAGCGACTACGTGGACCTCATGCCCCACTACCAGGACAAAATCAAGAAATGGAAGCTGGAACCTGAAATCGCAGGACTCACCCAGGAGGACGGGAAGTACTACGTCCTGCCTGGCCTGCACGAGGAGCTCTGGCCGGACTACACGCTCGCGTTCCGCACCGACGTGCTGGAAAAGGAAGGCATTGCCGAGCCCAAGAGCTGGGACGAGTTCCGCGAGGTGCTCCGCAAGCTCAAGAAGTCCCATCCCGACGTCGTGCCCTTCTCCGACCGGTTCAATGGCAACAGCGTGCTGAACATTGCCGGCACCGCGTTCGGCACGGTGGCAGGCTGGGGCCTGGTGGACGGCTTGACGTTCGACGACGGCAAGAAGCAATTCGCCTTCGGCTCGGCCAGCAGCCAGTTCAAGGACCTGGTCACCTACTTCAACTCGCTGGTGTCCGAGGGCCTGATGGACCCGGAAAGCTTCACCCAGACCGACGATTCCGCCATCCAGAAGTTCACGTCCGGCAAGTCGTTCGTGATCAGCGCCAACTCGCAGAACATCATCACCTACCGCACGTCCATGGAGCAGTCACTGGGCAAGGGCAACTTCGCGGTCCGCAAGATCACCGTCCCCGGCGGCCCGGCCGGTGACCTGATCGGTGGTTCGCGGCTGGAGAACGGCATCATGCTGAACTCATCGGTGAAGGACAAAGACAGCTTCGTGGCGCTGATGCAGTACATCGACTGGCTGTTCTACAGCGACGCCGGCCAGGAATTCTCCAAGTGGGGCGTCCAGGGCACCACCTACACCAAGGAAGGCAGCAAGCGCGTCCTGGCCAAGGACATCAACTTCCAGGGCCTGAACCCGGCAGGCACCAAGGACCTGCGCGTGGACTACGGCTTCTCCGGTGGCAATTTCTCCTATGGCGGCACCACGGACTTGCTGCAGTCCACCTTCAACGACGAGGAGCTGGCGTTCCAAAAGGCCATGAAGAGCAAGACGCCCAAGCCGGTGGCGCCGCCCGTGCCGTTCAGCGACACGGACCGCGAACAGGCCACGCTGGTGCTCACGCCGCTCAAGGACCACGTCAAGCAGAACACCCTGAAGTTCATTACCGGCCAGCGGCCCCTCTCCGAGTTCGACGCCTACGTCAAGGAGCTGGACAGCAAGGGCATGGGCAAGTATGTAGATTTGGCCAACAAGGCGTACAAGGCCTACGCGGACAAGAAGTAGGCGGACGACGGCGGCAGCCTGCCTGCCGCGGCAACCGAAAGGCAGTTGGTGGTTCAGAAGAAAGCGGAGTACGGTGCCGGCCCCCTCTTCAGGGCGGCCGGCACCGTGGCGGGCGTGATGACGGGCTCGGCCCTGCTGGTGCTGGCCAACGTACTGCTGCCGGCGGCACTGGTGGCGGCCCCGTTCGCAGGGGCCTGGCTGGTCCTGCCGGCGCTCATTCCGGCCGGTCCGGCGCTGGTGGCGTGCATCTATGCGTTCAACCGGATGCTCACGGGGCATGAGGGACAGGTGTACCAGGACTTCATCCGCGGCTACCGGATGAATGCCGGCCAGGCCCTGCAGGTGTGGCTGCCGTACCTGCTGGTCCTGGCCGTCATCGCGGTGAACCTCGCCGGACTGCCGTCGCTCGGACCCGCAGCACCGGCGCTCCGGCCGGCGTTGCTGGTCCTCGCGCTGCTCGTGGCCACAGCGGGCTTGAACGCGCTGCTGCTGTTGTCCCGGTTCTCGTTCCGGACCCGGGACGTGTACCGGCTTTCCCTGTACAGCTTCAGCGCCCGGAAGCGGGTCTCCTTGGGCAACGCCGGCATCCTGTTCGTCACCGCCACCCTCCTGCTGATGACCACCACCTACCTGCTGCCGCTGCTCGCCGGGACCGTGGTGTTCCTGGTGTGCCTGAACTCCCGCCCGCTGTTGGCGCTGGTTGAGGAGAAATTCACTGTCGCCTGACCCCGTCAGTTTGTGCGGGACGCGGCTGACCCAATGGCTTTGGCGAGGTCGCGGGGACGGCTCCACATGGGCCAGTGCCCCGTTGGGAGGTCGATGACGTCGAGGTGTTCGACGTGCGCGACTTCTGCAAACATGGCATGCCCGGCGCGGGCGAGCTCCAGCACCTGCGCGCTCGGGATCGAACAGCACACCAGGGTGGTCCGGACCTTGTGGCGGGCATCGTTCCTGAGCTCGACGGCCTGACGAAGCACAGGCCCGGGTTCAGGGACGGCCCGGGCCCGAAAACGCTCGAGGACTTCCGGGCTCAGGCCCTCGAGGCTCGCCTGCTGTGCGAGGACATCGAAGGGCGGCAGCGGAAGCTCCGCCAACTCTTCCGGGATGCCCGCGCCGAAGGCGCTTCCCGGTGCCACAGGGCCGGAGTCGACCCACACCACTCGATGGACAAGTTCGGGGGTGTCGGTCAAGGACGAGGCTGACGGGGGCGTTTGCCCCGCTGTGGGCGACGAGGATGGCGGGCTGGTCCGCAGAGGCCCCGAGCCGGCTGATGACGTCCAGGACCGCTGCGGCCTGGTCGTCGAGGGTTTTTGCCGCACGCCCGGGATCGTCCACGTCGAGACCGGGCAGCGTCATCGCGACTGCGCGGGAGTGGTCGGTTGCCAGGTGTTCCAGCACTTCGTCCCACGCCCAGGCGCCCAGCCAGTGGCCGGCGATGAGAACAATGGGACGGCTTGAAGTAGTTGTCATGCCAATACCCTCGCAGGCGTATCGGACAAGGGTATGTCACTATTTATGTCATGAATTTGCCAGGGCCTGAACGGTGAAGCGGGTCGAACGGCTCCATGCCCTCTCCGAGATGTTGCGCCGCAGCGGCAGGCGGGGGATTTCCGCCGAACGGCTGGCTGCAGCGTTTGAGGTATCCGTTCGCACCATCAAGCGGGACCTCGATGCGTTGGAGAACAGCGGCGCGCCGGTATGGTCCCGGCCGGGTCCGGGCGGTGGCTACGGTTTGGCTGGAGGTGCGTCCCTGCCTCCCGTCAGCCTGTCACCGGCCCAGGCCGTGGCGCTCATGGCAGCGGTGTCCGCTGCGCCTGATGCCCCCTACGCCGATCTGGCGGCAGCAGGTGTCCGGAAGATCATGGATGTCCTCGATCCCAAAACCCGGGCACAAGCGGACGAACTGGCCCACCGCGTCTGGGTCAACGCGCTTCCCGCCTCGTCCCGCGCCATCAAATCCGCACTGGAGGAGGCGATGGCCGAGCAGCGCGTGATCCGCCTCCGCTACACGGCGGGGGACGGGACCGCCACCACCCGCGACGTCGAGCCGGTGCTGTTCGCCGCCACCAACGGCCAGTGGTACCTGGTTGGGTGGTGCCGGCTGCGCGACGCAATGCGGTGGTTCACCGTCTCGCGCATCGAGCGGGCCGTCGTCACCAAGACGGCCTGCGGCGGCCATGGCATCCATGAGGTTGGGGAACCCCCGGCTAACGCCAGGCCAGTGCACGGCCGGGGATGACATGTCCGGTCGGCACGGCTAAAGCGGGGTTACCGTTACCGGTGTCAGCATCTCCCGGTCAAAGCCCACCTCGCGGCGGTCGCCGTGCAGGATGAGTTCGTGGGTGTGGAGGTCCCGGCTGCTGGAGGTCGAAACATGCAGCTTCACCAAGCCCGGGGTCACCACCCGCTTCAGGTCCACCCCGGTAAAGGAGGTCCGGTCCGCGTGCACCGCGAACTCCACCCGGGCCGCGGCGCCGGCCGCAAGGTCAACCCGGACGTAGCCAATCAGTTCACGGACAGGCCGCACCACTTCGCCCACCGGGTCCTCGAGGTACAGCTGCACCACTTCCGCCCCGTCAACCGGGCCGGTATTGGCCACCGAGCATCCCACGGTGACGGAGCCCGCCGTCGTCATCGTGGGCCCGCTGGCCGTGTGGCAGGAAAAGTCGAAGGTCGTGTAGGACAGGCCGTGCCCGAAACCGAACAGCGGTGAGGGGTCCAGTGCGCTGACGCCGGACGGCCCGGCCAGGCGGCTGTGCAGGTAGGTGCCCGGTTGTCCGCCGGAGGTCCGCGGCACGGAAACCGGCAGCTTGCCGGACGGAGTCACGGCTCCGGTCAGGACGTCCCACAGCGCCTCGGCGCCCTCCTCGCCCGGGAAGAACCCCTGCACGATCGCTCCGGCCCTGGCCGCGAAGTCGCCCAGCGCGTAAGGCCGGCCGCTGAGGACCACCACGATGGTGCGGGTGCCGGCGGCCTCGGCAGCCGTGAGGACCTGGTCCAGCATGCGGTGCTGGTCACCGGGGAGCCGCAGGTCGGCAGCGTCGTTGCCTTCGCCGGAGGTGCCCCGGCCAAAGAGGCCCGCATTGTCACCCACTACGATCACGCAGGTGTCTACCGCTGAGGCAATCCGGCAGGCTTCCAGGACCTGCGTGTCGCTGATGGCCTCGCACGTTCCGGTGGCGGCGGTCCGGATCCGGCCAAACCGCTCGGCGGCTGCACCGGCCACAGTCGGAACCCGGATGCCCATGGGCACCTCGGGATGCGATGCGCCGACGTGGGCGTCAAAGGAATAGCAGCCCAGCATGGCGAACGGGTCCTGCGCCAGCGGCCCCACGACGCCCACCGACGCCAAAGCCGCCGCCGGCAGCGGCAGGCTTGGCCCGTCGTCGTGCGCCCTGTTGGTCAGCAGCACCAGGGACTGCGTGGCGATCTCCCGGGCCAGCGCCCGGTGGGCCGCAGGGTCAAGGTCGATGGCGCCGGCAGCCAGGGCCGGGGGAGCTGGGTCGAAGTCCGGCGAGAGCAGCCCGGCTTCCTGCTTTTGCCGGAGCACCCGCAGGAGTGCGGTGTCCACCAGGGATTCGGGGACCTCCCCGGAGCGCACGCGCTCAAGCAGGGGCAGGCCGTAGCAGTTCACCGTTGGCAGTTCCACGTCCACGCCCGCTGCCAACGCCAGGGCTGCAGCCTCTCCGGAATCGGCGGCGATGCCATGCGTGGCGTTGAGGAAGGCGATGCCGAAGTAGTCCGCCACCACGGTCCCGGCGAAGCCCCACTCGTCCCGGAGCAGGGAGGTCAGCAGGGCACGGTTTGCCGCGGCGGGAATACCGTCGGTGTCCGTGTAGGCGTGCATCACGGAACGGGCGCCGCCGTCCTTGATGGCCAGTTCGAACGGCGGCAGCATGACGTCCGCGAGTTCCCGGGGGCCCATGGAGACGGGCGCGTGGTTCCGTCCGGCGCGTGAGGCGGAGTAGCCCACGAAGTGCTTGAGGGTGGCAATGATCCCTTCGGCTTCCAGCCCTTTGACGTAGGAGCTTGCCACGGTGCCCACGAGGTAGGGGTCCTCGCCAATGGTTTCTTCCACCCTGCCCCAGCGGAGGTCCCGCACCACATCCAGTACCGGCGCGAGGCCCTGGTGGACGCCCAGTTGCCTCATCTGGCCGCCGATCAAGCCGGCCATCCGGCGCACCAGCGCCGGGTTGAAGGTGGCGCCCCAGGCCAGCGGTACAGGGAAGGCGGTCGCTTTCCAGGCGGCCAGCCCGGCCAGGCATTCCTCGTGCACCTGCGCGGGGATCCGGAACCGTGAGGCGGCCATGATCTGCTCCTGCGCAGCGGCCAGCCGGCGCGCCCCCTCAAGTGGTTCCAGCGGAACCGTGCCGTACATCCGGGTGATCTGGCCGAGGCCCGCAGAAATCACGTCGTCCCAGGAACGGGCGTCGCCTGCCATTTCGTTCTGCAACGGGGCAACAGAGTCGCCTTCAGTGGAAGCATTTACCCACACGCCCACCAGCTGGGCCAGTTTTTCCTCAAGGGTCATCTGCCGCACCAGCTCCTCGAGGGACAGGTGTCCGACGGCGGAAGGCGGCTCGACGCCCGCCGCGGGTGAGGGGAGGGCTTGCTTTTCGGCGGCACCGCTGGTCACGGACGTCTCCTAGGATCGGACGATGTTTCTAAGAAAGTATCAGAAACTTATGTTTAGTTTCTAGATCGAAACCCCTTGACTCTGGAATCAAAATCTTCCTACGGTTGAAAACAAAGCCTTGGACACGTAGCTGCAGCGAGCATCCGAAACTTCGAAGAGAGCATAGAAAGTTTCTTGAGGAGCATCGGCGATGCAGGGTCACCCGGCCGGTGCAATGCCGGGTGGTCCGGCATCATCACGGCAACCGCTTCGGGGCACGCTTCTGGGCAACGACTTCACTGCAACGACGGAGAGAACATGCGCACCTACAAAGTGGCCATTGTGGGCACCGGCGGGATCGCCGCGGTCCACGCGGACAACCTGGCACGGACAGGCGGGCGCGCCGAGCTCGTCGCAGCCTGCGACGTGGACCAGGGCCGGCTGGACTCCTTTGCGGAGAAGCACGGCATTCCCGGCACATACCTCACGGTGGCCGAACTGCTCGCGGGGGCCCAGCCGGACATCGTGCACCTGTGCACCCCGCCCATGCTGCACATCGACCAAGCCATCGAATGCCTTGAAGCCGGGGTGCATGTGCTCTCGGAGAAGCCCCCGGCACTGAGCCTGGCGGACTTCGACCGGCTGGAGAAAGCCCAGGCCAAAGGCGGCGCCCAGTTCTCCTGCGTGTTCCAGCACCGGTTTGGGGATGCCGCCGCGGCCGCCCGGGAACTGATCGGGGGCGCCGGGTTCGGCCGCCCGCTGGTGGCCCGCTGCGATACCCTCTGGTACCGGCCGGACAGCTACTGGGACCTGCCCTGGCGCGGCACGTGGAACGCCGAGGGTGGCGGCCCCACCATGGGCCACGGCATCCACCAATTCGATCTCCTCCTGCACCTGCTGGGACCGTGGGAGGAAGTCACCGCGATAGCAGGCCGGCAGGCACGTGCCACGTCCACCGAAGACCTGTCCGCCGCGCTGGTCCGGTTCCGCAACGGCGCCGTGGCCACCATCGTCAACTCGTTGCTCTCGCCCCGGGAGACCTCGGACATCCGGATCGACTGCGAGTTCGCCACCGTGGAACTGAGCCACCTTTACGGCTACGCCACGGACAACTGGACCGTTACCGGCGCACCAGGCCACGAAGACGGGGTCCGCACCGAGTGGCGCAGCCGGCCGCTGGAACGCGGCAGCGGACACTCCGCCCAGTTCCTGGCCATGTACCAAGCGCTCGACGCCGGGCTTCCGCTGCCCGCCGGCGCAGACTCCGCCCGGCAGACGCTTGAGCTCGCTGCCGCGATCTACGCCTCCGCCTTTACCGGCAGGGCCGTCCGCCGCGGCGAGATCGTCCCCGGCCACCCCTTCTACGGCGGGATGGACGGAGACGGGCTGGGCACCGCCGCCCTGGATGCCACGGCCCTCAACGAAACAGCTTTCGACGCCGCCCGCGCCTGACACCCCACACCCCACACCCCAAGGAGCCTCCCGCCATGACCACCGCCCCTGCAGCCGTCCACACAGTCCGGCTGGATGTCACCGACGACGGAGCAGCCCTCACGTTTACCGCCGACGGCAAGCCCATCGCCACCTATACCTACCGGCCCACCGACCCCCAATACGAGAGCCCCCGCCCGTTCTTCCATCCGCTGACCACCCTGGGCGGAGACGACGTGACCATTTCCCGGCCCTGGGACCACGTCTGGCACAAGGGGCTCTCCTGGGCGCTCCCGAACGTGGGCAGCCACAACTTCTGGGGCGGCGCCACCTACACACGCGCCACCGAGTACGCCAACCTGGACAACAACGGCGCCATGGCCCACACCGCCTTCACCGGGATCGAGCACTCCGGCGCAGGGATCACCGCATCGGAATCCCTCACCTGGACCTCGCAGGACGGTGACCCGGTCATTGCGGAGGACCGCCGGTTCAACGTCCAGTTGCTGGCGGACGGCGGTGCCGGCGACGAAACCGGAGGTGCCTACGCCATCCTCTTCGAAACCCGGATGGACAACATCTCCGGGGCAGAGATCCGGATCGGCAGCCCCACCACGGAAGGCCGCCACAACGCAGGCTACGGCGGTCTCTTCTGGCGCGGCCCACGGTCCTTTACCGGCGGCGAATTCCGCAACCAGGAAGGCGCCGGTACCGACGAATTCATGGGCACCCGATCGCCGTGGATCGCCTTTACCGGCAAGCACGACGTCAGTTGCCGGTCCTCCACCGTTGCCTTCGTGGAAGACGGTTCGAACCCCGGCGCACCGAACCAGTGGTTCGCGCGGTCCTCCATGTTCGCCTGCCTGGGTTCAGCACCCTTCTTCAGCGCCGAGGTCCCGCTCCGGGCAGGTGAGCCGCTGACGTACCGCTATGCGGTGGTGATCGCCGACGGCGGCGTGGACCAGGGCCGTGCCGCGGCGCTGGCGGCAGCCGCGCAAACCGCCCTTGGCAATTGGGCCTGAGTATGGGCTCAACGTTCCCGGGTGCTACCGGCCTGTCCGAGATCAGCATTTACGACTGGCCGGGGGCGGATGGCGCCGCCGGCGGATCGCCGCACGTGCACACCGCCTCCACCGAGGCGTATGTGGTGCTGGCGGGAGCGGGCCGGCTGGAGACCCTTGATTCACGAGGGTTCACCACCACTGCGCTGGAGCCCGGCGTGGTTCTCTGGTTCACCCCCGGTACAGTCCACCGCGCCATCAACGATTCGGGGGACCTGAAGATCCTGGTGGTCATGCAAAACGCAGGGCTGCCCGAACACGGGGACGCCGTGATGACCTTCCCGCCGGAGCACCTCACCGACCCGGCAGCGTACCGCCGCGCCGCGGTCCTGGAGCAGACTGATGCCGACACGGGACTGGTCGCAGCCGAGGAAGCCGCGCGCCGTCGTCGTGACCTGGCGCTGGAAGGCTACCTGGCGCTCAAGGACGCTGTCCTCGAATCCGGGCCGGCGGCGTTGGCGGGATTCCACGCCGCGGCCGCCCGGCTGGCGTCCGCCAGGGCCGGAGCCTGGGCCGGGCTTCTGGCAGCCGGCGCAGCCCGGCAGGCCGAGGTCACCCGGCGGCAACTGGTTTCTCTGGACACGGCGGAAAGTATCTATCTGGCGAACGCGCGAACTACGATGGGAAAACGGGAAAACCGCAGGATTTACGGCATGTGCGGCCGGATTCAGGCGTGGGAACTTTCCGATAACTAGCCCCGGGCGCGTGACCCGGGTGAAAGGGTGGTTTCCGTGGTGAGCAAACAGGACACCGGGCGCGCGACAATCAGCGAGATTGCCCGCGAGGCCGGCGTATCCGTTCCCACCGTGTCCAAGGTGCTGAACGGGCATGCGCACGTCGCCGCGGAGACCCGGGCGCGGGTGGAGGAAATCATCGCCCGCCGCGATTACGCGCGCCGCCCGGCCAAGCGCCGGCAGAAGGCCGGCCTTGTGGACCTCGTGTTTCCCGGCCTGGGCTCGGAATGGGCCTTGGAGATCATCGAGGGCGTGGAGCGGGTGGCGCAGGACGCCGGATACGGAACCGTGGTGAGCAGCCTGAGCCTGGACGGGTCCCGAATCCGGCCCTGGTTGGCAAACCTCGCGGAGCGTAAATCCGACGGCCTGCTGATGGCCGTGTACCAGCTGGACGCCAAACAGATCCAGCGGGTGAAATCGCTGGGGATCCCGGTGGTCCTGATCGACCCCGTGGGCCAGCCCGGACCGGACCTGATGACGGTGGGCGCGGCCAACTGGGAGGGCGGCTACTCGGCCACGGAACACCTGCTCAAGCTGGGGCACAAACGGATCGCCATGATTGGCGGACGCGAAGACCTGCAATGCAGCAGCGCCCGCGAGGACGGCTACATCTCCGCGCTGCGCCGGGCCGGCATTGCGCTGGACCCGGCCCTGATGGTGCCGGGCAACTTTTCCATCGAGGCCGGCGAGGCGGCCACGCGCAAGCTACTGGAACTGCCGGACAGGCCGACGGCGATCTTCACCGGCAACGACGACCAGGCACTGGGCGCCTACCGTGCGGCGCGCTCTGCCGGGCTGCGCATCCCGGAAGACCTGTCCATCATTGGTTTCGACGACATCCCCGCCGCCGAATGGGTTGAGCCGGGCCTCACCACCATCCGGCAGCCGGTGGTGCAGATGGCGGAAACCGCCATGCGTGCCCTGCTGCGGCACCTGGACGGCGACGAGGAACTGCCGCAACGGATCGAGCTGGGCACCGAACTGGTGGTCCGCGGATCCACGGCGGCCCCGCCAACACATTGATCCGGTGCCGCCCTTATTAGGCTGGAGCGATGGATTATGTACTTCGACGGGCCACTCCGGAGGATGCCGAGGCCATCGTGTTGATGCATACGGCCGCGCACGAAGAAAGCTACGGACACCTGCTTTCGCCCGGATTCTTTGCTGAGCGGCGGCGCTCAATCCCGGAACGCGTGGCCCGGCGTCGGCCGTATCTTGAGGCTCCCCACCCGCGGATCGTCGCCGAGGACGCCAACGGCGAGATTGTAGGCCTTGCCGACGCCGGCCCGCCGCGCCAGGAAGACAGCCCGTTCGCGCTGGAGCTGTACTCGATTTTCGTACTGAAGCGCGCACAGGGGAGCGGGCTGGGGAAGGCCCTGCTGGAGGCCGCCCTGGGCGGTTCGCCCGCCTACTTGTGGGTTCTTGAGGAGAACGTCAAGGCGCAGTCCTTCTACCGCCGCCAAGGCTTTAGGTTCGACGGCGGTCGCGGCAACCTGCCGCCGGAGTGGGAAAGCGTGCCGGAACTGCGGATGGTCCGGGACCGGCCCGCGGGCTAGCCGGCTTTGTGGGCGTCGCGGACGGCGGGCGGGGTTTGTCCCTGCATGACCCAGCGGTTGCCGTCTGGGTCGCTGAAGTAGGCGAACAGGACGCCGCCCAGGTCCTGGATTTCGCTGATCTCGGCCCCGCGCTGCACTAGTTCATCGCGGACGGCCGGGAGGTCCGGAACCACCAGTTGAAGACCTTCCAGGCTGCCCGGAGCCATGGCGGTCATGCCGGTTCCGATCACTACCGAGGCGGCAGAACCTGGCGGCGTCAGCTGGACAACGCGCATGCCGGGGATGTGCTCCACGTCATGGTCCAGCACAAAGCCCAGCTGTTCGGTGTAAAAAGCTTTTGATTTCTCGACATCGGAAACCGGGACCTGGACCACTTCGAGGCGCATCTGCATGCGGGCAACTCTACCTTTGCCCATGCCAGCGGGGGAACGGTCGTCCGGCGCAGGTCCATTCGCCCTCCGGCCGTATTGTGACGCGCGGGAAGCCCGCTTCCTCAAGGTTCCCTCAAGACTGGCTGAATGTTGGCCGAGTATCCACGGCGGCGGCAAATCCGCACGTCATGGGGCCGTAGGCTCAGCGGCATCGAGCTTTGCAGGGCTTAGCAGAAGGCCCGGCAGAAAAGGGGTGCCGACTTGCTCGGCGTCCTCATCATTGGGGAAGAATGTCCGACTACCAGACCCTCTTGGGGGCTGCTCAATCCGCGCCGGCGCCGAAGCCGCCGCGGAATCCACGCGCTTCGACGTTTGCCATCGGAGCAATTACCGCCATCTTCATGCTGTTGGGCGCACTCAGCGGCGGTGTTGGAGGCGCCCTGATTTTCCTCGGCATCTCCGGTGCGCTGACTGGTCTTTACGTCGTGCTCACTGGAAGGCGGTCCTGGGCCTGGCTGCCGGCGAAACGCAAGGCCGGCGCCGTCGCCATAGCCGCGTCCTTCGCCCTTCTCATCGGTGGTGCCGGGGCGCTGCCCCGTGTCGCAGGCGCGGACCTTGAGGCCGCCTCCGCGGAAAGCAGGGCTACGGCGAGGGCAGCGACAGCGAGCGTCACTGCGCCGGCCGTGGCGGCGCCGTCGTCCATGCCCACTCCTACGCCCACGACTGGGGACACCGGCGAGCCGCTGGACCCGGACACCCCCAACGCCGTAGCGGCGGGCGTCTCCGCGGCAGCGCCCAACCCGCAGCCCGCCTACGCCACCAAGGCGATCGACCTGCTTGCAACGCTTGCCATCAAGGGCCGCGCGCCGAAGACGGGCTATGACCGGGCGCAATTCGGGCAGGCATGGGCGGACGTGGACCGGAACGGTTGCGATACGCGCAATGACATCCTCCAGCGGGACCTCACCGGCATCACGTTCACGAACAATGTGCCCTGCAAGGTGCAGTCCGGCACCCTCGCCGATCCGTATACCGGCACCACCATCGGTTTCGTACGCGGATCCGCGACGAGCACCGCCGTGCAGATCGACCACGTGGTGGCGTTGAGCGACGCCTGGCAGAAGGGGGCCCAGCAGTTGACCGCCGGGCAGCGGACGGCATTCGCGAATGACCCGCTGAACCTGCAGGTGACTGACGGGCCTGCCAACCAGCAAAAGGGCGACGGTGACGCCGCCACCTGGCTGCCGCCCAACAAGGGGTACCGGTGCGAGTACGTCGCCCGGCAAATTTCCGTGAAGGCCACGTACGGGTTGTGGGTGACCCAGGCGGAGCACGACGCGATGGCACGGATCCTGGGCGACTGCACCGGGCAGCTGGCACCGACCAACCAGCAGGCGCCGCCGCCCGTCGCTGCCGAGCCGGCACCTTCCGCCGTTGCGCCTGCTCCTGCAGCTCCCGTGCCGGCTCCGGTTGCGCCGGCGCCTGCTCCGGTTGCCCCCGCTCCTGCTCCGGTTGCCCCTGCTCCTGCTCCTGCTGCGCCCGCCCCCGCGGCGGCTGTGTACTACGCCAACTGCACTGCGGCGAGGGCCGCAGGAGCGGCGCCGATCTACGCGGGCCAGGCCGGATACCGGCCGGCGCTGGACCGCGACTCCGACGGCGTCGCCTGCGAGTAGGGCTCTTGCCCGGGATTCGCCGGGCTCTCTTTCCACCATCACCATCACGCATTCCTAGGGGGAATCATGAAAGAAAACATCGGGCCTGCCGCCGGCAGGTTGAAGAAGACGCTGGCCTTGGCTGTGTTGACCGGACTTATGTTGACCGGCTGCGGCGGCGGCAAGCAGGCTGCGGTGGAGCCCGCCTCCGCGGCATCGGCGACTGCCACGGTGGAAGCCTCCGTCACGGTCCCGGGAGTTGTAGGGCTGACCCTGGACACGGCGACGGACCAACTGGAGAAGCTTGGCTTCAAGGTTGACGCGGCTGACTCTGTTGACGGCAAATCGATCATCGTGAAGAAGGACTGGCAGGTGCTGACCCAGGACCCTTCCAACGGAGCCCAGGCAGCAAAGGGCTCCACGGTGCACCTTGGCGTTAAGTCCCTGGAAAAGATCGCCACTGAAAAGGCTGCGGCCGAGAAGGCTGCAGCTGACAAGGCAGCTGCAGAGGCCGCCGCGAAGGCCGCCGCCGCGAAGGCCGCTGCCGACAAAGTCGCGGCGGACAAAGCGGCATCGGACAAGGCTGCGGCTGATCAAGCTGCTGCTGCCAAAGCGGCAGCAGACCAAGCTGCCGCCGCCGCGGCTCAGCAGGCGGCGCAGGCGCCTGCTCCCGCGGCCGTTCCTGCTGCGCCGGCGCCGGCGGCATACTTCGCAAACTGCACAGCCGCTAAAGCGGCCGGGGCGGCCCCGCTGTACAGGGGGCAGCCAGGTTACCGGTCGGCTCTGGACCGCGACGGTGACGGAGTTGCCTGCGAGCGTTAGAACCGCGAGCCGTGGAAGCCTTCCTTCTCGCGAAGGTTTCCACGGCATTCCTGTATTTGGTCAGAGTCGGATCACCGGCCACGCCGGATACCCCAAGCCTCGGATGCCTTGAGTCCCTGCGTTTAGGTTGCGCGACCGGGCACCCACGTCCATCCGGATTAGGACTCGTGCGCTGCCTTGGCGGCGGGCGGGCGCCGGGAAACGAGCACTGGACCCTTGGCATGGTGGAGGACGGCATGGGCCGTCGAACCGATGCTTCCCTTGATCAGTCCGTGGCCTTTCGTCCCGACGACGGTGAGGCGTGCGCCTTGGGCTGCGTGCAGGATGGCGCGGGGTACAGAGGTGTCGGTCAGGAGCTGCTGTTCGACCATAAGCCCGGGCGCCAACTCCTGCGCCTTGGCAACAGCTGAGTCCAGCAGGGCCTCGGCCGCGGCACCTGGGTCAACAGGGTCCCGGACAAGCCGGTAGCCGGCCGGAACCGTCCGGACGTGGATGATGACCAGCCGGGCTCCCGACGAGGCGGCCGCGGTGCAAGCATCCTCAAGTGCCGCGGAGGACTCCGGGTCATCAACGGCGACCACCACGGGGCCGTCAGGGTCTTCGCCGGGCTTGATCACAGCCACGGGACACGATGCGGTGGCTGCCATCTCGAGGCTGACGGAGCCGATGAGCAGGCCCATGAATCCGCCGAGTCCGCGGCTGCCGAGGACCAGCATGTCCTGGCCAGCGGAGAGCCTGGGCAGATTGACGTTGGGGCTCCCGGACAACAGACTGGTCCGGACTTCCACATCCGGGGCGGACTGGCGCGCGTGGGCGGCGCCCTCCTGCAGTGTTTTTTCCGCCGCGGGCTGGAGCCCGCTGTCCTTGATGCCGGGGACTGGCCCCAGGTTCTTCGTCAGCAGCGGCCACAAGGTGCAATGCACCAGATGGAGGGGAACCTTGCGCCGGGACGCCTCCCTCGCAGCCCACCGGACAGCCAGTGCAGCCGGCTCCGAACCGTCATAGCCCACGACAATGGTTTTGGATTCCACAATGCCCCATCCTCCGGTCCCGGCAACCACGGCGTCGTGGAATGCCCGGGTCTATTTTCTATTGCCGAGCCTGTGGCGGGCCAGGGGCCAATGTCCCTCGACGGACAGCATTGTTTGCGCTGACAGCCCTGCACCCGACCCCAAACTGCCGGCGGCGAGGTGCGGGAAAAGCTTTTGATGCGTACCGCCGGCATACGTTAGAATTGACCAATCAAGGGGAGTACTCCCGTCTGTGGTTGGCCCGTCAATACGGATGCAGCGAAGCATCCCGGGCCGTCAGCTCCGGATCAGTCCGGGCGGAGGAGACCTTGGCGTAATAGTCAACGCCGAACCCTTGGAGTACCCAAATGCAGGTAACACCACTGATCTGGATCATCACCCTTGCTGTGACAGTCCTCTTCTTCGTTTACGAGTTTTTCGCGCACGTGCGCAAACCCCATGAGCCTTCCATCGGTGAATCAGCGCGTTGGTCGGCCTTCTACATTGGGCTGGCCCTCCTGTTCGGAGTTGGCATCGGCCTGGTGTCCGGATGGTCCTACGGCGGCGAATATTTCGCCGGGTACCTCACCGAGAAGGCACTCTCGATCGATAACTTGTTCGTCTTCCTGATCGTGATGAGCGGGTTCGCTGTCCCGAAGAAGTACCAGCAGAAAGTGCTGATGATCGGCATCGTCATCGCGCTGATTCTTCGGGGCGGTTTCATCGCCATCGGCGCCGGCCTGATCGAGAACTTCTCCTGGATCTTCTACATCTTCGGTGCGCTGCTGCTCTTCCTCGCCTACAAGCAGGCTTTCGGCAGCCACGATTCCAACCCTGCTGACGGCAAGTTCATGCAACTGGTGCGCCGCGTCCTGCCGATTGCCGACGAATACCACGGCGACAAGCTCACAGTGAAGCAAGGCGGCAAACGCTTCTATACCCCCATGATGCTGACCATCATTGCGATTGGCTTTGTGGACCTGATCTTTGCCGTTGACTCCATTCCGGCCATCTATGGGCTTACCAACGAGGCGTACATCGTTTTCACCGCCAACGCCTTCGCCCTCATGGGCCTGCGCCAGCTGTTCTTCCTGATCGGGGGACTGCTGGAACGCCTCGTCTACCTGGCCCAGGGCCTCGCCGTCATCCTCGCCTTCATCGGCGTGAAGCTTGTCTTCCACGCACTGCACGTGAACGAACTGGCCTTCATCAACGGCGGCCAGCCGCTCCTGTGGGTCCCCGAGATCCCCATCTGGTTCTCGCTGCTGTTTATCGCTGCCACCATCGCCGTTGCCACGGTTGCCAGCCTCCTGAAGACCCGTGGCGACAACGGCGGGAGAGGCCGCCATTCTGTGGACGGCGGACCGGCTGCGGCATCCGCGGATGACCGGGAGGCGGATGGGCAGCCCGACGAAGCCCCACGCCACGCGGCTGGCGCACCCAAGTCATCACTGTGACTCAACGCACAAGACGGAGATCCGGCCGCTAAGACGGCCCTCAAGTGCCGGCGGCCCCCGAGATCCGCGCAGCTGCAAGGATTTTGGGGCCATCGGCCACCGGACAAGTCGGATTTGCGGTGGGGTTGGTGGGCGTGTATTGTTTTCTGAGTCGCCGCCGCTGATGCGGAAAGATAGCGGCGAAAATCCCCTTCTGAACGGCCTGGAA
>NZ_QEHL01000084.1:0-340 GCF_003116525.1 Pseudarthrobacter sp. AG30
GTGCCAATATTGGCGACGCCCGCTATCGGTTTGTCGCCCAGCCCTGTCACTTCTACCGCATAGACCCCTTTAACCGGGGAAACCTGACGACGCAGCGGTAAGTTCGCCGTCGGAAAACCTATGGTTCGGCCTAGTTCATCACCATGCACGACGCGTCCGGAGATGCTAAACGGATGGCCGAGCAGCGTCTCCGCCAGCAGGAGATCGTCATCGGCCAGCGCCTGGCGTACCGCCGTGCTGCTGATTCGCACCCCGCCTTCGCAGAAGGTTTGAGTGCTGGTGACGTCGAAGCCATATTCCGCCCCCGCCTTTTGTAATAACAAGAAAGCCCCCTGGCGAC
>NZ_QEHL01000085.1:0-245 GCF_003116525.1 Pseudarthrobacter sp. AG30
CCGGCCGCGGTGGCATTCCGCGCCAGCCATTCGATCGTGATCGACATCCACTTCATCGGCGTGTGGGATACCGTCGGCTCGCTCGGCATCCCCTGCACCGCCTCGTGGTTTCCCTTTGCGCGCAAGCGCTACCAGTTCCACGACACCGAACTCAGCAAGATCGTGAAATACGCCTACCAGGCGCTGGCGCTGCACGAGCACCGCGCCGACTTCGCGCCCACGGTATGGACACGCAACCCGTACAC
>NZ_QEHL01000025.1:0-188 GCF_003116525.1 Pseudarthrobacter sp. AG30
GACCATGTAATTGATGGTGGTCACGCGCATGCGTCCGAGACTTCCCTGCACGCGGAGGACAAGGGTTACCACAAGAACCTCAAGCCGCGGCAGATCCAGATGATCGCGATCGGCGGTGCGATCGGTACCGGCCTGTTCCTGGGCGCCGGCGGCCGGCTGAACGCCGCGGGCCCGTCCCTGGTCATCGC
>NZ_QEHL01000025.1:242-1519 GCF_003116525.1 Pseudarthrobacter sp. AG30
GGCTCCTTCGTCTCCTACGCCCGTGAATTCTTCGGCGAGAAAGCCGCGTTCGTCTCCGGCTGGTTCTACTGGATCAACTGGGCCACCACCACCATCGTGGACATCACCGCCGCCGCCCTCTACATGCACTTCTTCGGCAACTACATCCCCTGGATGGCCGATGTCCCGCAGTGGGCCTGGGCCCTGACCGCCCTCCTCGTCGTCCTCGCCCTGAACCTCGTCTCGGTCAAAGTCTTCGGCGAAATGGAATTCTGGTTCGCCCTGATCAAAGTCGCCGCCCTCGTCGCGTTCCTGATCATCGGCACCTACTTCGTCATCTTCGGCACCCCCGTGGACGGCCAACAAGTCGGCATCAGCCTCCTGTCCGACCACGGCGGGATCTTCCCCACCGGCCTGCTGCCCATGATCATCCTCATGCAAGGGGTCCTGTTCGCCTACGCCTCCATCGAACTCGTCGGCACCGCCGCCGGCGAAACCGAAAACCCCGAAAAAATCATGCCCAAAGCCATCAACTCCGTAGTCTTCCGCATCGCCGTGTTCTACGTCGGCTCCGTCATCCTCCTCGCCCTCCTGCTCCCCTACACCACCTACCAAAAAGGCGTCAGCCCCTTCGTGACGTTCTTCGGCTCCATCGGCGTCCAAGGCGTAGACGTCATCATGAACCTCGTCGTCCTCACCGCCGCCCTGTCCTCCCTGAACGCCGGACTCTACTCCACCGGCCGGATCCTGCGCTCCATGTCCGTCAACGGCTCCGCCCCCCGCTTCGCCTCCCGCATGAACAAAGCAGGCGTCCCCTACGGCGGCATCGCCATCACCGCCACCGTCTCCCTCCTCGGCGTCCCCCTGAACTACCTCGTCCCCGCCGACGCCTTCGAAATCGTCCTCAACATCGCCTCCGTCGGCATCATCATGACCTGGGCCACCATCGTCCTATGCCAAATCCAACTCAAACGCTGGGCCGACAAAGGCTGGGTCCAACGCCCCACCTTCCGCATGTTCGGCGCCCCCTACACCGGCTACCTCTCCCTCCTCTTCCTCATCGGCGTCCTCATCATGGTCTTCATCGACTCACCCCTGACCATGCTCGTCACCGCCATCGCCTCCATCCTCATGGTCATCGGCTGGTACGCCTGCCGCACCCGCATCCGCCACATCGCCGAAACCCGCGACGGCTACACCGGCACCCAAGAAGCAGAACACCGGCAAGATCCACGGCTCGGCCCTGGGCGCCGAGGAAGTCGCCGCGCTGAAGGAAGTCCTGGGCTTCGACCCCGCCA
>NZ_QEHL01000086.1:0-263 GCF_003116525.1 Pseudarthrobacter sp. AG30
AACTCGTACGGGTCTGCTTGGAACAGTCATTGAAGCAACTCCAGTTGGACTATGTGGACCTGTACCTCATTCATTTCCCAATGGCCATGAAGCCGGGAGAAAATTATCTCCCAAAAGATGAAAATGGAAAATTAATATATGATGCTGTGGATATCTGTGACACCTGGGAAGCCATGGAGAAATGCAAGGATGCAGGATTGGCCAAGTCCATTGGGGTGTCCAACTTTAACCGCAGGCAGCTGGAGAAAATCCTCAAAAAGCCA
>NZ_QEHL01000087.1:0-205 GCF_003116525.1 Pseudarthrobacter sp. AG30
TCAGGCAGTCCATCTCCGCGGTGGGTCGCAGCCAGATGGAGGCGGGCAACATGGCCGCGAGCTTCGAGCGCGGCGACCCCGGCGCCGATCTCGGCCGCACCATGATCGCGGTGCAGAAGGCCGACCTCTCGCTGCGCACGATGGTCGAGGTGCGCAACAAGCTGGTCGATGCGTACAAGGACATCATGAACATGCCGGTCTGACG
>NZ_QEHL01000088.1:0-238 GCF_003116525.1 Pseudarthrobacter sp. AG30
GAAAAGGTCAGTTCTTGTCGCGAAGCGCGTGCAGCACGCGTTCCAGGTAGTCGTGCAGTTGCACCTGCTCGGTCTCGTCCAGCGAGCGCTGGGCCGCGCTGAGCACGCGATCGTTGCAGTCGGTCAGCTCCTGCCACAGCGCGTCGCCGGCGTCGGTCAGCTCGATCCGCAGGGTGCGGCGATCCTGCTCATGCCGGCAGCGGCGCAGGTAGCCCTTGCCCTCGAGGTGGTCGAGTTG
>NZ_QEHL01000089.1:0-256 GCF_003116525.1 Pseudarthrobacter sp. AG30
GGACGCCCCGATCCGAAGCCGGGCAACTTCGCGCCGCAGTACGCCACCACCCGCGACTACATCGGCATCGTGGACAAGGTGACGGGGCGCAAGCTGGACTGGTTCTTCAACGTCTACCTGTACCAGGCCGCGCTGCCGAAGCTGGATGTGCAGCGCCGCGGCGACACGCTGGACCTGCGCTGGCAGGTGCCGCACGACCTGCCGTTCCCGATGCCGGTGGAGGTGCGTGTGGACGACGTCGTGCACACCGTGCCGA
>NZ_QEHL01000090.1:0-212 GCF_003116525.1 Pseudarthrobacter sp. AG30
GGCTTCGGAGGCGACAGAGGTGGAAGAGGTCGCTACTAGACTTCTCTTTTCATAAATACCTATGATTTAATGAAACAAATAAAGAAGATCAACATATTATATCATACTTATACTTCCATCCAGGAGTCACATGAAACTCATATAAATCCAATTGCATGGTATACAAACATGAAAGACTCTGCGCCTATAAGTCACAGAAGAAACTCCTAGTA